>NZ_JBHFNP010000036.1:0-116278 GCF_041929235.1 Microseira sp. BLCC-F43 | reverse complement strand
TTAGTGGTCAAGGAACCTGAGTTATGGAACGAAGGAACCAAGCGTAAACGCACTTCTAATTGAGCGAACTTATACCGTGGAGTTGGACTTGTTTAGATTTGCTGATTCTTGAGTAGGTTTGAATAGGTTTTTAGCAGCGGTAGCAAGACTCTCCATGCTCTAGGCTTACGCCTCACGAGAGCACAATTAAAGCTAACGGGCACAACAAACAGGGTAAAGCTTATGGACGGACTAACGCTAGGATTGGCGATCGCCGCCGTGGTCGTGCCGCTGGTGGGCATCAGTCTTTGGGTGTTCTTCTCCGTGTTTCTCAAGCGGATGCAAACTTCTGGTCAACAGCGCCTGCACGAACGCTTCACCGATGACCAAATTTTGCGCTCCGAGACAACCGCCAATTTTTTTGGTCTCGAATCGCGCGGTCGCGGTCAACTCCGTGGCAATGGCGTGCTAGCGCTGACCCGGCAGGAGCTATGGTTCAGTCAGTTCATCACGCGAGAAGAAATCCGCATTCCCCTAGTGGAGATTCAAGGCGTCTCTCAGGTTAATTCTCACCTCGGCAAGCGGATTATCGGTCGCCAGGTGGTAAAAGTCGAGTTTCAAACAGCCACAGGGGGAGATGCTGCAGCTTGGCTAGTTGGCGACCCTAACGGCTGGAAGACGGCGATTGAATCTGCAATGCAAGCAAGGACGAGATAATTATCAGGAAAATTATGCCAGAACTCTCCCAACCCAATGCGATCGTCCCCGAAACAACAACCGAGTCGGTTGAGCAATCCAACCGCCAGAGCGATCGCATCCTTGCTTTACAACGTGAATTTTATAGCATCGTAGCTCGTTACAATCGCCACTTCGCTGGAAAAACCAGAGCTACGCGAGATCTGAGGCAGTTAGACGAGTTGATTGCTCATCTGCGAAACCTCAAGCAGCGTGGGGAAGCGCTTCAAGAAGGCGCAGAGACGATAGTACAGGAGCAGATTTTCCAACTCCAAACGCGCATCGATGCTGAACTGGCGCTGTTCGAGGGCGAACGGGATGCGATCGCTGCTACCCGACGCTCAGAAAACCTCGCGGAGCGCTCTGCCTATCTAGCCGATCGCATTAACGAGCAATTCGCCATCGGAATTTCGCCGGGGTACTGCCACCATAGCCCGATAGGGTTTGGTGGCATGGGGGATAGGCGGGAAGCCGGAGGTACGGAGGCTTCCAATTAATCTTTGTCGTCGCGTCTAATCTTCTTTTTGAGGCTACGAATGTATTCTCTAAGTACATCTGTCTGGTTTCTTCCCTCTTGCTCACAGTAGGTTTTGAGGATTGCTAGCTCTTGTTCAGGGATGTTAATAGTCAAGTGCTTCATACTGATAAAAGCGGTATAATACCAGTATGTTAATCACCTATCAGTACAAACTCAACCCTACCCCCGAACAGGCATCCACGATGGAGGTCTGGGGAGAGTTGCTGCGTAGACATTACAATTACGCCCTTGGTCAAAGACTGGATTGGTTGCATCGCACCCGATGTCAGATTGACCGATGCAGTATTGTCTCTGAACCGATAGGTGATATCCCTAACAAAGTTGACTATTACTCACAAGCATCTGATTTAAAGCAAACCAAAGAACTGTTTCCTGAGTACAAAAACATCTATGCCGATTGCCAACAGCAGAACTTAATGCGGCTAGATAAAGCTTGGAAGCGTTGGTTGATTCCTGACAAAACAGGTAAGCGAGGTGGTCGCCCTCGTTTCAAAAAACGGGGTGACATTTGTTCGTTTACGTTCCCAAGAGTAAACCACCCAAAAGCAGGCGCACACCTAACAGGCAACATCCTAAAGCTGTCAAGGATTGGCGAGATTGAAGTAATTCTGCATCGCCCGATCCCTGACGGGTTTGTAATTAAACAAGCCACATTGGTTAAGAAGTCTGATGGTTGGTATATGAGTTTGTCTCTTGAAGACAACACAGTTCCTGAGCCGTTGCCTGTTGATGAAGTAAAAAGCGCTGTTGGCATAGACGTTGGACTGGAGAAGTTTTTAGCAACATCAGATGGACAAGCCGTAGAGATTCCTCAGTTTTATCGGAAGTCTCAACAACAGTTAGCTCGTCAACAACGGCAACTGGCACGAATGGAGAAGGGTTCTAAGAATCACCAGAGGCAATCTAACAAAGTTGCTCGTCTTCACCTGTACGTTGCCAGACAGAGAAAAGAGTTTCATTATCAAGTCGCACATTGGCTGTGCAGTCAGTATGACCTGATAGCGTTTGAGAATCTGAACATTAAGGGCTTGGCAAAAACCCGACTTGCCAAGTCGATACTGGATGCCGCTTGGGGAAGTTTCCTGAATATCCTGCAAACAGTAGCGGTAAAACGCGGTAAGTGGGCAATTGGAGATGACCCTAGAGGTACGAGTATCGAGTGTTCTAGTTGTGGTCAAAGGGTTGAAAAAACCCTCAAAGATAGAGTTCACAACTGTCCTCACTGTAAATTAGTGATTGATCGAGACTGGAACTCTGGAATTAACATTTTGAATCGGGTACAACGGACGCTTGGACTAGCGTTTGCTGGCTGCGGAGGATACTTGGGTGCAAGTCCTATGAGGCAGCAATTCTCAATCGTGAGTTTGGGAAGCCCCTTCTATACCGCTCTTAGCGGTTAGAAGGGGAGGATGTCACTTACCGAGGGCACTTTGCCGGACAACCTCGCCTGTCACGCCGACCAGGGTTACTACAGCGGGTCATCGACAACTTGGAGGAAATTCGTGACGAGCTGTCCGACCCAGCTTTCGATGCCCTAGAGGACGGGGGCGCACGCGCCACTAACCTCCAGCTAGTCGCAGAAAACCTCAATTCCCTGCGCCGAGAACTGGGAATGATTGAACTGGAGCATCAGGCTTCTTCCTTGTCCGAGCGCATCGCCAGTTTGGGGGCGGCGGCTAACACGATTATCCAGGAATACAACCTGTATTACGCAGGGCAGGAGCGTACTACCCGTGATTTGCCTCGCCTTGGTCTGATGTGCGACCAGCTAGCCGAGCTGGCGCTACAGATGGGCGAGGTTTCGTCTTTAGTCAACAGCCAAGCCAACGCTAGAAATCTGGAAATCGTGCAGGGTTGTATCTCCCTGTATGAACAGGAGTATCAACAAATTGCAGCAGCAAAAGCAGGTCTTACGCAATAAGAGAAAAGAAACCCGGTTTCGACCTGGCTCTGTTCCAAACCCACGATTTTTCGTAGAAACCGGGTTTCTTTTGGCAAATTGCGGATATAGCCGAGTATCGGTGTCCCCTGAGTCGTGGGATTGCACAAACCCTATTCAGGCAGAACTGCTTCAAGACAATTGTTATTCATGTTTCCATCCTTCAAAGATTCTTTTATCGTTGATGTCCTTGACCAGTTCTGCTTTTGTTGGCAATTCTGATTTTTCTAATACACCCTGGCTGATAAATTTGTGAGAGCCGCCGCTGATACTCTCAATAGCCGCTCTAGTAAACGAATACTCTTTTTTATTATTTTCACCGATAAATATATTTTGGTTATATCTTGAATTGAGTTCTAGTTCTTCTCTAAAATCATCGTAAATCTTTTTAATTATTCGATCTAATTCCTCATCAGGCTCCTCTATGGGCAGATGCAGATCAAATGCCGCTTGTTTACTATGAATAGTGTAGTCATGACTGCCTGATTTGCTAGATAGAAAAGAGATAATCTTTTCGATTTTATTCTCGTCATCTAGGTGAGTTTTCAAGAGTTTTGCAGCCAGGGCTTGTATTTGTAATCTTGTCCGATAAATCTGACCTAGTGCCAGGGGATGAACCAAGTCTGATAATTTTAAGAGTATCGAGGTTAGGAGTTGCTCATTTTTTATATTTAGTTCGGCTGTTGCTAATTCGAGATAACCGGCAACAGCTTCCACACTGATTGGGAATCTAACTCTCTCTGGACTTCCAGAAGTCTGAGGATTAAGAGGAATAGTAACACTTGGATCTATTGGTCCAAGCGTCGCCTTCTTGGTCATAATAATTCTATCGGCTCCTAGGGTAATTAGGGTAGCTGTACTTCTGGCTTTTGAGGGAACTATTACTTCAAATTCATCACAATATTGTCGAATTAAGTTAACAATACTCCATCCGGCTAAGATATCGCCTCCAGTACTATATAAATACAGACTGATTTTTTTTTGTGAAGCGAACGTATCTAAATGCTCTGAGAAATAATCTAAAACCTCGTGCTGGATTTGTGTTTCCATACCAGGTCTGTCTCCAGTTATATAAACTAATAGTTTTGACCTTCGTAACTCTTCTAGTTCTTTGTAACAAGCTACCCTATCTGAGTACATAACTATTCTTTATCCTCGGATAAAATTTCAGAGACGAGGTGATAATATGAGTCTGGTTGGCGGATAATTTATCGAGTTGTTGCAATAGGTATTGCCAGAGCGAAAAGACGGTTCAGGACAATTCGGCTTTAGCGTTCACCAGCACATCTATGAATATTTTGGCAGTCAAACTGGAAGCTATGATTGCAACACTTTTGACACTTCCCGCGCCTATTGGTACGGGTCTTCTTAAGACATTGCGGTCTTAATATACTGAGAATTAAGGAAAGCCTAGCGCCATCTTTTTGTTTAAAGGAAGTTTGCTATTTTAGTCTGACAACGGGATTTTCGGTTGTCAAATTTCCCCCAGTTGGTCGGTAGGTTTTATAGTCTTGTACTGACGAAATCTATTTTAGCATAGTTGCCTCCAACTTTCACGGGACTTAAAAGTCCCGGCAAGCACTACATCCCGCGTATAAGAGGGGGTTTTGTGCATCTCGTCATGTTTTATAAACAGTTTAGCAATGTACCGTTCTGACTGCAAAGCTTGAGGGATTGTCCAGTACCAACTCTCGGATGCGACTAATGGAAAATCTGCGTCTGTAGTGTAAGGAAACAGTAGCAAGACTTGCTGCACCACAGTCTTCTTCAATATGTTGAACAATAGGGTATTTCATTTTTGAGCGGCAACTAGATAAGGACTTAAACAATTGCCTAACTCAGATATTGCACCATTCTCAACAAGCCTTGAAAAACCGGGCTTCTTGACGAAAAATCTACGCTTTTAAGTTTAGCTATTTGCCAGAAACTTTGGTGTTAGCCCTGGGGCAAGATGCGGTCTAAGGGAGTTGCGAAGAAATGAAGTTAGTTAACGCATCCAAACCTTGTTTTTTACCAAAACCAGCATCTGCTAGGTCTTTGTTCAAATTTCCCAGTTCCTGACGGGGTTCTCCAGCAAAGCTGGATGCGTGTTCTCCTTGATTAAATCAGTTAGCAATGGCTGCGGAAGTTAGTTTTCCCCAATTGTCTGCGCCACCAGAAATTTGTTCAGAAGCGCGATCGCTCAAATCGGTAATAAATTCCAAATCGGTAATAAATTACGCTGATCAATTAAGAAAAATAATTGCGGAATTACTCTCGATATAGCTTAAAGTTGCAGTTGTCCCGGACTGAGTGTCAGGACTTACGCAAGACGAGAAAAGAAACAAAGGTGAAGAGTCGAACGCGAGTGGGGAAGGGAGACATATCTCTGGCAACCAAACCAACGATTTTTCGGATCGCCCTTAGTTTCTTTGCGTAAGTTCTGACTGTGCTAAATTTTGAGGAAAATGCCAAAGCGATCGCCTATTTAGTTGATTATAAGAAGCCTGAGAAAATTTAACAGAGGAAGCGATACGGCAGAAATATCTACGACTTTGAAGAAGGGGATTTGCTCACCAAGGTCAAAGGGCAGACCGTGGCAGTGAAACAACTCAAAAGAGCGAAATAGTTGACACCGCTGCTGTGCTTTACCCAAGGAGAAGTGAAGTTGCCCGGTTTTGCGGTGAATGGCGTGTAGGTGGTGACGGCGGGAAACTCGATCGACACCCTAGCGCGGCTGGAGCAGTAATTTACGTATTGTTACGTAAATTACACGAAAACTTTGTTATAAGTTCATCCTAACTTGACTTTTTATTGCGTATGATTGCGTCAAGGTCGCATTTATAAACCCGTATTTTCCTAGTGAGCTTGCCTTGGATAAAGGAGTAGAATTTGTGACAGCAGTAAAATCAATTGTTACGTCTGGAGTAATGTCTGTTGCTTTAGTGACTTTAGGTGTGACTTCGGCAAGTGCTGCTAATTTGTCGCGAGTAGAATTTAGCGGAACGGTTACCGAGACTTTCAACATAGATCCGCAACAAGTTAAAGTCGGTGATACTTTGGCTGGTTCATTTATTTACGATACAAATACAATTGTTGGCAGAGAAAATCCATCGGGACCGGAACAGTTTCCTTTATTTCTCGTAACAGATTTAGAATTAAATGTAGGAAATGTTTCGGGAACGCTCAATCCTTTTGTTCCCTTTAGCTTTTTCGTTCCTGGACTACTTAACAGTGTATTTAATAATGTCGGTGCTTTTTTCAACAGTAACAGCGGTGAGCTATTTGCATTCAACGCGGGAGCGGGAAATTTTTCAATAGTAGGAAGTAGTGGAGCGGTGGTGGGCGGCACTTACCAATCATCAATTGTATCGCCTCCTGCAAGCATACCCGAACCTACTGGTGCGTCTGCGTTGTTGGGATTCGGTCTGGTAGCTACATTGGGAAAATTACGCAGTCGTCAATCAAGTTGTTGCAATAAACAGCGATAAAGTTAATCATAGCAATTGTGCTTTTTTGGATGCACTAATAGTTTGAATTCGCTGTTTTTTATAGTTATAATGCTCTCGACATACTGATAAAAACTCCGTATAATTTGCTGAATCGGACGGGGTTTTTAAACGGAAGTTGCCCCAGGTAGGGGGCAACTTCCGTTTAGACTCTATGCTAAAAATAGCACTTTGTTTTGTAATGCGATCGCCAAACAAAAACCGAAGGCGATCGCATCACCTATCATACCGAACCTAGGCTTAAGCGATCGCCTATTTACTTGATTATAAGAAGACCGATTATTTTTCCCCATTAAATTTAACAATTTCGCCCGGAGCGGAATTAATCAGTTTAATTACTTCCAGAGCGACATCAGCCATTTCTTTAGCACGGGGATCGGGCATGATAACCCGATTAACTCAGTGAGTAAATTAGCTGCAACAATCCCTGATTTTAACAAGGCGTCTTGGTATTCTTGCTGCAAGGTTTTAGCGGGAGTTGGGGATTGGTTTTGGTCGGATTGGTTTTCCATGATTATCCTAGCTTAGTGTAGATTGTGACTAAGGCAGAGCGGGCTGCTTCAGGATTGTTTTGCAGTTCTTCTGGGGTGACACCCAAAAGTGTGGCAACCAGCTTTTGGGTTGATGGTGTTTGGTCAGATAAATTCTCGTTCATCTCAGTTTAAGGATGAAGTCTTCACTAGGAAGAGCATGGTTGTTGGGAATGAGGAAGTAACGCGAGGGGGTGGAATCGAGCCAAAGAAAATGTTTTTTTCTCAGTATTAATTGCACAGAAATCCTAATGTATAGAGATTCATAAACTACTCAGCGGAACCTGACATCATTTGACAGAAATGCTCAGCCACACTGATAATTTTCACAACGCTAGAGCTGGAGGAGGCAGCGAAGAGGTGCTGAACGAGGAGGGCAAAGCCTTCGCTATTTCGAGGAGCGGGAAACCTCAATATGCTTGGTGTCGAGCTGATCTAGCACTTGTTCATCCAGTAATATGTTTGGGGATAAGCTGTAGTATTGGCTGCAATTCCCTATGGGAAAGCTTCCAACAGAGAAGTAGAAGAAACCATGCTCGGCATAGAAATCGCCTCCCCGCTCGTACATGACGATCAGGGGGTCATAGGGGTCTGGAAGAGCAAATTTGGTCACCTCCGGCCTGTCCTTCACTACAGCCCAATGGACGAACCACTCACACGTTCGCTTAATGGGGCGGAATAGACGGAATTGTGTCAGATGGCGCTTGAGTACTTCGACCTTGGCTTCATCAGCACGTAGTGAGGGATCGATCTGAGCTGCCACGTCAAAGAAGGGCCATTCATCGGTACAACCTAAAGCTTTTGCCCATAGGGAAGCGCGTCTCAGGTATTCCCGAAATAAAGCAATGTGGGAGGCGGTACGAGAATCGTTTAGCTCCCAGTTGATCGCCTTGATTCGCTCTATTGCTCTGTCAACGCTGTTGTCTTGGGTCATTTGATTCTTTTTCTTATCTCTTCAAGCACTTGATCGAGATTCGAGATATCCTCAGCCAATGATAATCCCTCCGAGGACTTACCAAGATCTTTCTCCCAGTGACCGAAGGAAGAACGACGTGGATTGGGATTGGGGGCGAGGTTATGGGCTCCATATCCTTCATCACCCGGCATTGGATAGTTACCCCAACCATAATTTGGGTGTTCCCTCCAAGAGTTGGGATTCATATACGGCAGTCCATCATCCATTAGGCCCGCTTCTACATACTCGTGTGCTATGAATTGCCTGAAATTGGCAAGCTCATCAACAAACTCCTCAGCTTGCATGGGTTTATTCATAGCATTCATCCAGGACTCAGCAATGTCTTCAAGCGGAGCGAAATTGCCTTTCTCACGCCTGATTGTTTGTGTGACGTAATTGGCTACCTCAAGTTCGTGTTCTTTAAGGAAGATATGCTCTTTGACCTTGGCAATGTAATGCTCGGGAATCCCTGTGTTTTGTGCGATCCTAGCGACATCGTCAGTCATGGCGGCGATCTCTTGGTACTGACGGATTGTCTTTTGCTTTACGCCATCAAGATCAACGTACCTTGCTCCTCCTGGTGCCTGTTCCCCTAAGCCATCGGGCACTTTCACAGCCGCGTCAGGTGTGGTGGTCGTCACTTCAGATGGGGTAGGGTTCTTTTCTGATTCTGGAGGTTTAGTGGGTGGAGTCTCCTCAGCCACCGGAGGTTTCGCAGGTGTAGTTTCTTCAACTACTCGAGGTTTCGCAGGTGTAGTCTCTTCAACTACTCGAGGTTTCCCAGGCGCTGTTTCTTTAGGACGCGGTGTAGGCGTTGGGGCACTGATATCTGGTACAGCCCCTCGAGGAACACCTGCCATCTCCAAATTGCGCCCCGTCAGCAAGTCATCCACAGGTCTTAGAAGATCTTCTCCCTGCTTACCCGCCCAGTTGAGGGCATCTCCACCCCATTTGATAGCTTTTTCTCTTTGTTTACCAGCCCAATCTAAAGCTTTTCCTCCTTGTTGACCTAGCCAATCTACGGCCTTTCCTCCCTGCTTACCCATCCAGTTGAGGGCATCTCCGCCCCATTGACCGACTTTTGTTTTACCAAGTGCTTCAAGCGCATCCCCACCCCATTTACCGACTTTTGTTTTGCCCAGCCATTTACCTGCTTTCCCAGCTATATTCCCAAACGGAATTAAACCCACACCTGACCAAGCAGCATTGGTTAATGCCTCTTGTGCTTTTTCACTATTACCTTGGGACGCATAATATCCCGACTCCCCAAGATACCAACCTGTATTAATCGCATCAGCTACATTACCAACAACTTCTCCAGCAGCCCATCCAGCTACTGCGCCTGCTGGTCCACCAACAATAAACCCAATTCCAGCACCAACAAAGGGTGCAGCAAGACCGACAAAATCTAAAATGCCGTGTCCCCATTTGCTAATAGTGTCGTAGTTATCCTTAACCCATTGAGATACATCACCCCACTTGTCTTGTACCCAATTCCAACCTTGAGATAACTTATCCCCAGCCCATGCTAAACCTTGTGATGCTTTCTCACTCGCCCAACTACCAATTTCAGTGGCTTTATTCTTAGTCCATTCCCAACCTGATTTAATCCCATCACCAGCCCATTGGAGAGCATTGCTGCCTAACTCTCCTAGTTGTTTAACTCCATTCCAAGCTTGAGAACCTTTTTCCTTAACCCAATCACCAACAGCAGCACCTTTTTCTTGCAGCCAATTTAAGCCTTGAGACCCTTTTTCCTTAACCCAATTCCCAACCGCGGATCCTTTTTCTTGCAGCCAATTTAAGCCTTGAGACCCTTTTTCTTGAACCCAACTTACCGCACCCGAAGCTTTTTCTGATAACCAACTTAAGCCGGCGGAACTTTTATCTTGAACCCAACTTACCGCACCACTAGCTTTTTCTGATAACCAACTTAATGCGCCAGAACTTTTTGACTGTACCCAACTCTTAGCACTGGAAACCTTATCACCCAACCAAGAAACAACGCTACCTGCTTTTTCTTGAACTCCAGAAACTAGCGAACCTACAGCACCACCCAGCCATTGTAAAATCGAGCTTCCTTTAGACTGTATAGCAGAAACAGCACTGCTTCCTTTTTCCTGTAATGCACTGACAAAAGAACCAGCTTTTTCGCTGACTGCATTAACCGCGCTGGTTCCTTTTTCTGTCAGCCAATTTTTCGCAGCTTCACCTTTTTCTGTCAGCCAATTTTTCGCGCTGCTTCCCTTTTCAGTCAGCCAAGAAGTGGCGCTGCTAGCTTTTTCTGTAATAAATGTCCCGGCAGCACTGGCTTTTTCACCTATCCAAGAAGTTGCACTGCTGGCTTTTTCGCCAATCCAAGAACTTGCACTATTAACCTTTTCACCTAACCAACTAAATGCTCCTCCTGTTTTCTGATCAATCCATCCACCTGCACTATTAACTTTTTCCGATAACCAATTAGTTGCTGCTGCTGCTTTTTCTGTTGCCCAACTGGTAGCATTATTAACTTTTTCTCCAATCCAGTTTTGTGCTGACCCAACTTTACCCTGGAAGCTTGCCCATCCTTCTGATGCTTTACCAGTTAAGCTTGTCCATTTCTCATTGAGGTAATCTCCTGCACTGGTGGCAGAATCATTTACAGAAGTCTTAACTTGTTCGCCTTGTTGTTGCAGTTCTTTACCAACGTTTTGGGCTGTTTGGCTAATTCCTTGCCATCCTTGCTCAACTTTCTGAGTAACAGGAGCAACCTTACCTTGAATCCCACCCCAAACTGATTGGGCTTCTGTTTTGAGGGCTTGCCATTCTGCTTGTAAAGCTTGACTATTACCTTGTTCTTGTCCTTGTTTTTGCCCTTCTTGTTTTGCCCCTGCTGACGCCCCATTCAGTTTAGCGATAAAGCCAGAAGCTTTCGCCATATAAGTCTGGGAAAACTGCTGGGCTTCTGTTTCTAGGGCAGTCATTTCTGAAGTAGCACTATTTTCTAACCCTGTCCAATTACTTTCAATTTCTCCTTTTGACTCAACAGCTTTATTTTCCAGGTTGGTAACTTTATCAGCTACTTGTGTTTGTACTTCTTGCTCTTTGCTAGTGGTTTCTTGTTTTAAGTTTGTTTCTTCTCCTTGTAATTCAGTAGCTTTAGTTTGGGCATCAGTTTGTATTTCTGTACCTTTAGCTTCACTTTCTGTTTGTACTTCAGTCCCTTTAGCTTCTACTTCAAACTGAATTTCAGCACCTTTAGCTTGTTTATTAACTTCCATTTCTGCTGTTTTAGCCTGTTTATTTGCTTCTAATTCACTCCCTTTCGCTTGTTTATTCGCTTCTAATTCACTCCCTTTCGCTTGTTTATTCGCTTCTAATTCACTCCCTTTCGCTTGTTTATTCGCTTCTAATTCACTCCCTTTCGCTTGTTTATTCGCTTCTAATTCACTTCCTTTCGCTTGTTTATTTGTTTCTAATTCACTCCCTTTCGCTTGTTTATTTGCTTCTAATTCACTACTCTTATTTTGTTTAGCACTATCTAATTGATTACCTTGCTCTTGTTTTGTCCCATCTACTTGAGATTGCTTGCCATTATAATCACCTTGTAACTCGCTCTTTTTAGCGGAAGCATCGCCTTTAAGAGAATCTAAAATACCTTTTGCCCAATCTAAGGGATTAGCAAGTAAATCTCCTTGAATAACTTGACCAGATTTAACTTTTTGTTCATCTACTTGCTCAACTGCTACCTTACTTTCAGCACCTTTCTCAGCAGGTTGTGACGCAGGGTTAACATTCTGCTCAACTTTTTGTTCTGGTTGCTGTTTTTTTACTTCCGCAGTTTCAGCTACTTGAGTTTCATCTGCTTTTGCTTCAGTTGCAGCGGTTTCCTTAACTTCTGCTTGAGGTACAGGTGCAGTTTCAGCAGGTGCTTTTTCCTCTGCTTGTGCTGGTTGTGATTGTGCTTGTTCTGAAGTTTCGGTAACTATCTCAGGAGTTGTTTCTTCAGTTGTGCTTTCAACAGAAGCAACTTCTGCTGTTTTTTCTGCTGCCGGGGTAGCTTTGGTAGCAACATCTTGAACTTGAGGAGTTTCTGTAGCGGGGGGTGTTTCTGTAGCAGGTTTTTCAATTTGCTCAACTTGAGGTTGAGGTAAGGGTTCAGATTTGGGTACATCTGTCCCTGGTTGGGGAATAGAGGCGATTTTTTGTTGTGCTTGTTGTAATGCTTGTTCTAAAGCAACTTTTGGTTCTTGACTAGGATCTATATTTTGGGCAACATCGCTACCAGCATTATTCATCTGATTCTGCTGTTGTTGCCACATATCAGTCAACGAAGTCCCCCGATCTGCTTGACTTAAATCGGGTACTTGGGTATTTACACCAGCAATATTCCCTGTTTCCGGCTTTTGATTAGTATTAGCAGGTGTTTCAGCCGTTTTTTCCTGGTTTACTTGTTGAGTTTCTCCTCCAGTAACAGCAGGTGTTGGAGATGTCTATTGAGGATTAGCAACTTCTGTGACTGGTTTTGTTTCTGGGGTTGGAGATGTCTATTGAGGATTAGCAACTTCTGTGACTGGTTTTGTTTCTGGGGTTGGAGATGTCTATTGAGGATTAGCAGCTTCTGTGACTGGTTTTGTTTCTGGGGTTGGAGATGTCTATTGAGGATTAGCAACTTCTGTGACTGGTTTTGTTTCTGGGGATTTATCCGCCTTCGCTGCTGGGATATCTTGTGAAATTTCAGTTTTACGAGACTCTAAATCAGTCTGTGTTTGAGAATTTTGCCTCGCAAGTTCTTTTTCTGGAACAGGGTTAGCAACTTCCTTGTTTGGTTGTTCCTGCTGAAAGACTGGCTGAGTTTTATTTTGATCCAACTCAGGAGTCGCTTTCGCTGCTGACAATGACTGATTCCCGTCTTCGGGTTGCTTTTCCTCCCCATGAGTTAGCGGTTGTGTTGCTGGTGCATTACGCTGTCCTCCAGTTTGCTGGATGGTGTGAGTCAACTCATGCGCCGTCAACTCATCTTTACCAGGAGATTTCCCCGCCCCATAGTAAATATCGCTACCATGAGTAAATGCTTGCGCCCCCAACTCCTTGTTCATCCCGACAGCATTGGAGTCTGTATGCACTCTTATAGAGCTAAAATCTGCCCCAAAGCGCGGCTCCATGAAACTACGTACATCATCGGGTAAAGCGCTACCTCCACCCTTAGAATCCGCGAGCTGGCTTTCTACGCTGGCGCTTGCCTGGTTACTGCCATTAGGTTTCAACTGTACTTGTTCTGAATCTTCTGCTGTCTGACGCTGCACCAATGGGGTGATGGAATTTACCTCTGGTTGCATTCCAACTGCTTCTGTTTCAGAGTCCGTCTGGCGTTGAATTGGTTGCTGTAGAGCTGAGTCTGGCATCCTCATGACTTTTGCAGCCATGTTATCAGCAACTTGTTCGTATTTATCCCCCGGTGCGCCAACTGTTAGTTTGGTTTGAATTGATTCCTTGTCAAGCTGTTGTTCTTCTTCACGCTTGCATTCACTGCATTTAGCCTGAATTGCCCCATCAAGCATTTCCAGAGAATTCGATTCAGACTGTTCCTTCTCCTCCAGAACTTGGCGTTGAATTGGTTGCTCTACAGCAAAAGCACCCTGCCTCGATGGCGCTTCTATGGTAATATTTCGCCAGTTCAAGCCAGCACGGGCTATTTTTGGTTTTTGTTCTGCCCCTTGTTTCGATATTTTGCTATTCTCTGTTTTTTCCTGCAAGCTATTGCCATCTGACCCATCTATAGCTGTTGTTGAATTGCTGGATGCGGCTGGTTCTTTTGCCTCTAAACCCTGTTCGGAGTTCTCTGCGCGTTGAACGGTTGGGAAGCTGTTTGAATCCTGACTGCCCGGTTCTGGTGCCACGAGAGAAACTCTGTTCCAATCTATTTTAGGGCGAGACCTTTTAGGTTGTATTGATGGGTTGGAATTCCTTGCTGGTGAATCATCTCGCTCATCAGTGAAAGGGCGTTGGAATGACTCGGGCGATTTGGCAGGAGAATAGGCATTTGATGAGTTTTTGGTTTGGGCGTAGCTTCTTTCACTCATTGCCTTTTTTCTCCTTGTTCACCGCCTGAGAGAGCTTCTTGCTGCTATTAAGCATGAGGATGCTCGCCGCGCGGATATTTCATTTTATCTTTCGCCGGACGGCGAGTTTCACTTCGCAATAATACTTCATAATTTTATCCACGCAAAAAAACTCGATTTCTAGGATAAATCGTCGGTTTCGAGGCGCTCTAGTGACGCAGAAACTGGGTTTTTGGCCCCGCGTGCCTCAGTCTTTTACACCATCGCTAAAAAGAACGGGAATTAAGCAAAAAAACAAGGGTGATAGAAAAATCGTGGGTTTAATTGTAGAGACGTTACATGTAACGTCTCTACTAGAGATTGACGCATCACCTTTGTTTTTGGCTCCCCGTGCGTCAGTCCTGAAGAATTTATATGATGTCCGCCTAATTACCCTGAATCAAAATCTCGACCCGTCACCGTGTCACCGTTCTCCCAAGTCATTGATAACTATGGGTATGTAACCGGACATGATATTATGCGTGGAGAAGAAGAGAATTCTTCAAAGTTAGAATTTCCTGGATCCTACCATGGGGTGTCCCCGCTCTCCCTTGTCTGCCACTCGACCCGTCCTCTTCAAGTCAGCGCCTATCGCTCATCCACCGTTCGATCAAAGCTTGATTCTTATCGCTTTCTGATTGTTTCAAGTATTCAATTGCAATCCGTCCAGCTGTGGGGGAAACAGCACATTCTTCTAAGAGCCGTTGAAGAATGAGTCGGAGTTGAAGTTGTTCTAATTTTTTGTTGATGAAGATAGCAAGAGCGCTCGCTGCTCCGACTAATCCTACCATTGGTGGAACTACAGGCAACCACCAACCCTGTAAAAAAGCCAAGTAAGTAATCAATAATAACCCGAAACATGCCAACAAGATACTGCAAGCGATCGCCCACAAAGACTGGAACTGCCAGGTTAACCCTGCTCCGATTAATGACCAGAGGAAAATCCAGAACCATTCTTTAGGTTTACTCCAAACCTTAATCAAAGGTCTTCCATCTAAAACCGCACTTAAAATCTGACCGATCAAGTTAGCATGAATTACCACTCCCGGCGTCCGCTCTGCCGCGCCAAACAAACTTTTACTGTAGGGCGTATAAAAAAAGTCGTTAAGGCTTTCAGCCGTCGCACCAATTAAAATAATGCGATTTTCAATTAAACCGGGTGCAATCGGATTGTTCAGCAGGTCAGTCAGGGAAATTGTCGGAAAATTATCTAACAAACCGCGAAAGTTCATCAAAATTTGATACCCGCCATCATCAGCGCCAACATAGCCGCCGTCATTTGCTTCAAATGGCTGGAAAACAGCTTTACCAAACTGCCAGCGATTCTCGTCTATTTCTTTGCCATTCACCCCTTCCGCTTTCAGATAGATTAAGGCCATTTGCAATGCTAAACTCCGATAAACTCGCTGTTGGCGTTGCACCGATAGCAAGCCACGGCGGACTTGGCCATCGTTATCCAACACGATATCAACAAAGCCAATTTGCCCTAACTGGCTTAATACTAAGGGCGGGGCAATTCGAGCGCCAACAACTTTTTCAATCCCAATTAAATTGGGCGTAGATTTAAACATTTCTACTAATGCTTCATGACCCGGGTCTACAGGTAAATCGCGATATAAATCCAAACCAATTGCTCTAGGATTGCGCGCTTTGATATTTGTAATTGCCTGGGCTAAAACTCGATCGGGTATCGGCCACTTTCCCATCTTAGTAATATCCGTTTCGCCAAGGGTAACAATAACAATACGCGGATCGGGAGATTCTAAAGGGCGTAACCGAAAAAACTGGTCTAGCACATCCCATTCCATTCCCTGGAATAATCCCGTCAAACGTAAAAGGATCGCCAAGCTGGCGACCCATAGCGCCGTTACCGCAGTCCAACCTGACCAAATTCTATGTTTGAGACATTCTTTTTTAGTGTTTCGTCTAGTAAAAGAGAGGATATAACTAGCTTGTTCAACGGACTCTAGGGCATTTTCAGTTTCTCGCTTGCTCAATGCTTGACTCGCAGCTAAATATTGATAATCTAAGTCGCTCAAACTTTTCCCCAATGCCCAATTCAGGGCATCTTTGAGCGCAATTCCGCGCAATAGACGCGATTCGTCAGTTCGTTCGGAAGCAACCCAAGCTTCCAAAGATTGAGAATAAGGACGCAAAGCAGCTAATTGTTTTTCCACCCACTCGAGGTTAAAAACTTCTTCATAGATGGGATTTTTAACATCCAGCAACCCTTGTTCTCTCACAACCAAACCACTGAGTAAAAGTTCAATTTGTTCGCGACTATCATCGGTTTTAACGGCAAATCCTTGTAAAATTTGCTGGTAAATCCCCAGCATTCTGCCCGTATATTTGCTCTGGCGTTCGATGCGATCGCGTATGGTTCGCAGGTGTTCCGGTTCATCCTGGGATTCCCAGCGTTCTATCACACCGGATCTGACAATCTTTTCCACCCAATCTGCCTCGGTTCCCGGTGTAATTGTCACCAGGCTACCCGCCCTATCTTCGCTAAAATTAGTGACGAGATTGCACAGTTTTTGCGTCAGAAATGGTTGCCCTCCTGTCCAAGCTAAAATTTCTTTTAAAACCTCTTGACTATTTCCCTCTTTTAGTTTTAATCCCTCAGCTAGCGCCCCAGCTGACTGCAAGTCAAAACCCTTTAGTTCTATCGCTTGACCGATATTAAAGGGGGTGCGATTCCGATCTTTAATTAAATCAGAAGGCGTAGCCACCCCAAAAATAGCAAACGTAATCCGCTTGTAGTTTGGATTAATTGCTCTTTGGTTATAGCAAAATCGAATCAAGGCAAAAAAGTCATCAACCGGAAAATTCAAACTTAGCGTACTGTCGATTTCATCAATAAAAATAAATAACCTATCTTCCGAAAATTGAACTTCTATTAACTCCATAATAAAGTTATTTAATATTTGAATATAAGAAAAATCCTCCTGTTCTTGCCACCAAGTTTTCAAGTTAAGTTTATTTAACAACTTAAACCCCGTCCACAACTCGGCAACAATGCCCTTGTACCATTGCAGGGGAGTGATATTTTCACTGCCAATATTGGTCATATCGATAGCAGTGCATTTAAATCCTTCTCGTTCGAGGCGATGTTTAGTTCGCACTAAAAGCGAAGACTTTCCCATTTGACGGGAGTTGAGGACGTAGCAAAAATTACCCTGTTTTAAAGCTTCGTAGAGTTCTACATCTGATTGTCGCTCCACATAACTGGGAGCATTGCTGGTTAAACTACCGCCAACTTGGTATTGATAATCACTCATTGATGAATTAGATTTTAGGTAATGGCGTTCCCAGGCAGAGCCGTGGGAACGAGGGTAATGGGTAATGGGGAAGAAATTAAAAAAAGTAGCAAGCGCTAGGGTGCGAAGGTTTTGGGTGGAGGTGGCGGCGCCACAAACCCCAGAGGGACTACATACCGGCTAAAAACGATCCGGGTGGGTTCCCAAGGCGATCGCCAATAAACCTCTTGAATCACCGCTTTATTATCCTGATTGGGCGACCATTGAAAAGTAATTAACCCAAAGTTGTTTCGTCCGACAATCTCCTCACCTTCTTGCAACCACTGATTTCGCCAAATCAAAGATACGCTATTTTGCCAACTTTTGCGTTCGGAAGAACCTAATAAACTCTGCGTACTCGTAGCAATTGATTTCAAATCTCCGAGCAATTCCTGCGCTGGCTCGCGTTTAATCCAATCAATCCGATAGCGCCAATCAGGAAAAGAATTCCGATCTTTGATAACAATTTCCCAAGCTATTTCCTCAGTGCCGCTCATTCTTTTAAATGACCGTATAGTTGGTTTTTGCTCGGGAAGTTCTACATCGATCATCCGCACCATTTGCGGCGTGACTTGGATTTCAATCAATTGCGGTGGTTCGTTCCATCCCGCCCATTCTTGTACGGGTTCTGGAAAAATAGATTTTAATTTTGTGTGAGCAACATATGTTTTCCACTCGGCATTTTTAAACGCGCTGGCAGTTAATTGTGCCAATACCCGTGGTAATTCCTGTGTATCGGGATTGACGGGTGCATCGCCAAAATGGCGACGGAACCAGTAGTTGAGTCGAACTGCACAGGAATAGTGAATATCGCCAGAGAGGATGGTAATCCGATCGCGTTGCTTAAACAGTTCCGCCAGCAACTGGGTAAAAGCTTCCTCGTGAAAATTCCACGAGTCCCCCACATCCGATCCAAAAACTTTACCTTGACTCAAATGCAACCGTTGCACCAAATCAATAATCGACAAACTCACCAAATTTGTCGGTAAAACCACCAGGGTTACTTCGATTGTCCTCCCCCCTGTTTTAGGAGGGAATGAGGGGGGTGAAGCAGTTAGCGCTTGGCAAATCTGTTGGTCAAATCCTGTCGGACATAAAAGCATGGGTGGATGCATCAAGGCATCTTCGCCCAAGGGATAACCTCGCCAAGTGCGCGTATCCATCACCAGCACTTCATGGTTAAAGCTTCTCACCGTATAGTGCCAGCGTAGTGCTGTCGGGACATCCGGATAATCTCGATCCAAAATCAGAACATCGCCGTCAAGTTTGAACTTCGGCAAACCCGTTTCCGGATCGAGGGGGGGAATTCCCACGTACTTAGAAATTGCTTCAAAAGCAGATTTATCCGTCCCCGCCGAATTAGACCAATCAACCGCCGCTTGTAATAGTTTCTCACCGGGTTGCCCCGACTCAAACTGGTCGGGGGTATTTCCCCATCCCTGAAACACGGCATACGCCAGCATTCCATTTTGCACCACACGCCTGCCAAGCGGCTTGCTTAACACGCGGTTACACCACTCGCGATTGAGACACCAATCATCGGTGATATCGTGGTCGTCGAATACGGTATAAGTTGACACATTCGCCAGCAGTCGCCGGACTTTCCACAAATCGCTAGCAAAGTTTTGTAAAGCATCGACTTCCCGATCCCACAGTTTTGCGTCCTTGGAGTGTTGGCGAATTTTCTTGCCAGGAGGGAAACGATCGGGCCAAAGAACTTGCGACCAAGCGAACAAATACATGGCGTAGTATTCGCCCAAGCTAAACAGGTGACTTTTAGCTTTTTCGGGGTGATTGATCAGCATGGCGGTAAAGCCGCCGTCATCTCTGGCGATATCGCTGCGCGTACCCGGTTTTAGATCGCTGGGTTTTTTGTCTCCATCGCTGGTGAGGAGATTTTCTTCCCACCCCAGCAGGGTATCCCCGGCGTCAGTCACCGCCCACAGCAGGGGGTCGGCGACATCGTCTCCGTAGATTTGGTCGCCGGTAAAAAATAGCTGGTGGGGTCTGGAATTTGGCAACCCAGCCTCCAAGGCGATCAGATCGTCGAGTATGGGTAAGGCATCCTGTCCGCCTCCGTGGGGTTTGCGGCAAGAACCGTGTACGATTCGCAGGTGGTTTAAATCCTCCGGCGGTAGGGCAAAGGTGGGCAGACCATGCTCGAAATAGCTAACCGTGACGTTGGAGGGCAAGCTTTCTGAGTTTAAAGCTTTGAGCCATCCGCCATCGTAGTGGGAAAAAGTGAGGCTGTAGGCGTAGATTTGTCCGGCTTCGAGTTGATGGCGAGTGACTGGCTTTGCCGTCACGGCTACTACGTGCAGGTATTTACCCAAGGGGACTGTCTGGCGCGAACCTTCGAGGATGGGGTTTGCTATTACCTTGTTCCCGGCGTGGGTGGCATATACGCCCAGTCCGACTTGGCAAGGTTTTTTTAACGCGACCCAAACCGTAACCGCATCCGGTTCGGTGCGCCGCAGGATGGGGCCAGCCAAAATTAAAGGCAGGCAGGCAAGGCGGTGGCTTAGGGGTGTCCACGACATGGGCGCGAAGTCTCCACTCGACTATCTAGCAGCCTGAATCTTAAGGATGACTTTAATATACAAACTTACCTAAAGAAAAACGGGAGCATGAAAGCCACCGTGATTTATCCGGTGGATGAAATGCGACAAGGGCTTATTTATTCGCAGTCAAGATTTTCTGGCACATTAACTTTTGTATTTACGAGGTTGAGTCAGCAATAAATAATTATAAAATTTAACCAGGTCGATAAAGAAAGCGCCATGATTACATACGAATTCAAAGCAAAAGGAAAACTTGAGCAGTATCTGAAGATAGATGAAGCTATCAGAATATGCCAATTTATCCGCAATAAAGCAATCATATTTTGGATGGATAATCCTGGCGTTAAATTGTTTGAAATTAGCAGATCAAGTGCAACATTAGCTAAAGAGTTTGAGTTGGCGAGTAAGCTAAACTCTCAAGCCAGACAAGCGGCTACCGAGAGAGCATCCTTTTCAATTTCTAGGTTTTACGAGAACTGCAAATCTGGAAAGCCAGGGAAAAAGGGTTACCCAAGATTCC
Source organism: Microseira sp. BLCC-F43 (assembly GCF_041929235.1). Taxonomy (NCBI): domain Bacteria; kingdom Bacillati; phylum Cyanobacteriota; class Cyanophyceae; order Aerosakkonematales; family Aerosakkonemataceae; genus Microseira; species Microseira sp. BLCC-F43. Next base: position 95,657 of record NZ_JBHFNP010000036.1, on the reverse strand, counting down.
AGAAAAGAAATCGTTCCGTAGAATACAAGCAGACGGGATGGAAGCTATCAAAGGATCGTAAGTCAATCAACTTCACCGATAAAAACGATATCGGTTCTCTTAAGCTGATTGGTACTTACGACCTGCACTACTATCAAACCAACCAAATTAAGCGCGTCAGAATCATTCGACGCAGCGATGGATACTACGTTCAGTTTGCAATCGTTGCCGAACGCAATATCGACATTCGACCAACTGGTAAAACCATTGGATTGGACGTTGGTTTGTCAGCCTTTTACACTGATTCACAAGGGAATAAGGTAGAAAACCCCTGCTACTTGCGTAAATCAGAAAAGGCTTTAAAGCGATTACAGCGGCGCGTTTCTAAAAAGAAGAAAGGTTCTCGCAATCGAAAGCGCGCGATTAATCGGTTAGGACGCAAGCATTTAAAAGTTTCCCGCCAGCGTAAAGACTTTGCTATTAAAATGGCATTGTGCGTGGTGAAATATAATGATTTTGTGGCGTTTGAGAAACTACAAGTCCGGAATATGGTGAAGAATCACCATCTAGCTAAGTCTATCAGTGATGCTGCTTGGTCGCAGTTCACCGAGTGGTTGGAGTATTTGGGTAAGGTTTACGGTCGAATTGTGGTGGGAGTACCACCGCAATATACCTCTCAAAATTGCTCCAATTGTGGTGCATTTGTGAAAAAGTCGCTGTCTGTTCGCACTCACGTTTGTCAATGTGGGTGCTTCTTAGACCGCGACTATAATGCAGCAATTAATATTTTAGATAAAGCGCTGAAACAGACTGGCTATCAATTAGCAAGTACCGTGGGACACAGGTCAACTTTCAACGCTTCCGGAGAGAAGATCCTCTGTTCGGACTTGGCAACAAGTGTGAGTAAGATCGCTCGCTGAACGAAGAATCCCCCGCTCTTTAGACGGGGGAGTGTCAAGAGCATGTTCCTGTAACAGACTGGTGACCAATACAGAATTGCCGATCCCTGCGTTCGCGCAGCATGTGCCTAGCACGTATTGCGCTTTGATCGTACCAGGGGTTCAATTGTCCTCCAACTTAGTCCCGCAATTTTTGCAGAACCTTGCATCAGCATCGTGAAAAGATAACGCGCAATTCGGACAAAGCGTCTCTACCTTGTTGACCGTTCTCACCAAGCGCTTAATCAAATCTCCCACTTGCCAGGGGATCAGTCCAATTCCGGTAAAAATCATCAGCACCGTCAGGAGGCGACCCGCTGCTGAAATCGGCGTCACATCGCCGAACCCAACCGTTGTCATCGTTACTACAGCAAAATAAACCGCATCCAAAAATGTACTGAACTCCGCCCTATTAACTGGATGCTCGACTTGATAAATTAATCCTGAATAAACAAAAATAATTGCAAACAAAGTAAATAATATCCTGGCATAAATGACGCTATCTCCCTTGCTAAAACGGGTTTTAACCGTCTTTCCTTCTAAAAAGCGAACTAACCGCAAAATTCTAAACCATCGAAAAATGCGGATGTAACTTATATCTATTACTCCGATCAAGAATGGTATAATAGCGAGCAAGTCAATTAGAGAGAAAAGACTCAATAAAAACTTAATCTTTTCTTCAGCACACCAAAAACGTAACAAATACTCCAGGGCGAATATCAGTAGAATTACGGAGTTTGTAAAGTTTAGATGAAGCCGTAGACTTTGAGGGATTTCATAGGTTTCAATAATAAAGATCGCGGACGATAATAAAACTAGAGCTGTAATAATTAGATTGATGATTCTGCCGGTAGGCGTTTCAATGTCTTCAAAGTAAAAGGAAATCTTTTCTCGGATCGACATGAGTGAAATTGGTAATAATTTTATCAATCCTCGCGGCCTAAGCTGGGGGATGCTAGGAGCAACCTAGCCAATTTACCTTAAAAATTAGCATTAGGTGTGCTATGCCGGTAGGGGTAGGCTACGCCTGCCGATCAGCTAGGGGGTGGGACCCGAAAGATGGAGCAAACAAGATGAATCTACTCAGACAAGACCGCCTGACTGCTGACCCTACCTGAAAAACCCAACTTGATTTCCCAGTTAACCGTCGAATTTCATGGACTTGGTGTGATATGCGTATCCTAATCTATTCTTACAATTACGCTCCAGAGCCGATTGGCATCGCTCCTTTAATGACTGAACTGGCAGAAGGTCTAGCCAAGCGCGGTCACAAAGTACGCGTTGTCACGGGGATGCCCAACTATCCAGAACGCCGCATTTATGCGGGATATCGCGGCAAGTTGTGGATTACCGAAAGAAGCGGAAACGGCGTCGTGGTTCAGCGCAATTGGCTGTGGGTGCGCCCCAAACCAAATTTGTTGGATCGTATTCTGTTAGATGGCAGCTTTGTGCTGCTGAGTTTGGTTCATGCGATTAAGGGTAAGCGCCCGGATGTGATTCTGCTTACCTCACCCCCTCTGCCCGTTTCCGTCCCGGCGGCGTTCCTGGGATGGTTGCACCGCTGTCCGGTTGTTCTCAACCTCCAAGATATTTTGCCAGAAGCAGCAGTTCACACGGGGCTACTGAAAAGCAAAACGATGATTCGAGTCTTTGAAGCTTTGGAAAAATTCGCCTACCAAACAGCGCACAAGATTAGCGCCATCAGTGATGTATTTGTGGAAAACTTGGTCAAAAAGGGTGTAAGGGAAGACAAAATTGCTTTGATTCCCAACTGGGTGGATGTAAATTTTATCCGCCCCTTACCCAAAGAAAATAACGCCTTCCGCATCGCGCATCAACTCGAAGGTAAATTCGTGGTGCTTTACTCAGGCAACATCGCGCGCACCCAAGGCTTAAATACGGTTATTGAGGCTGCCGTTCGCCTGCAACATATTCCAGATATAGTGTTTGCGATCGTTGGCGAAGGAAATGCCTTGCACGAATTGCAGCAGTATTGTCAAGATCGCGGTGCCGACAACGTGCGGTTGCTACCGTTCGTTCCTCGCGAAAAACTGCCGGAAATGCTAGCAGCAGCGGATGTGGGATTGATCGTACAAAAGAAAAACGTCATCGCCTTCAACATGCCGTCAAAAACCCAAGTGCTGCTGGCTTCGGGACGCCCGATCGTCGCCAGTGTTCCCGCCAGCGGCACGGCAGCCAGAGCAGTTAAGCAAAGCGGTGGCGGACTGGTGGTTGCCCCAGAAGACCCCGATGCGTTAGCATTTGCCGTCAAGGATCTGTACGCCGATCGGGAAAAAGCCGAAAAGTTCGGTCAGCAAGGCAGGCGGTATGCAGTCGAGCAATACTCCTTCGAGCAAGCTTTGGATCGGTATGAGGCGCTATTTGCAGAAGTCACTACCGCTCCAGCTACCATCCGGAATGCCGTACCAAACTAAGTGAAGTTTAAGCCGTAAAACCACGGTGCAGCTGCATCGCTCCAGTCAAAAACGATAAAATAAACCTAGTAATTTCTCGTAGAAGCCAGTTGCGCTTGCCGATCGTTATGTTGTTACCTGTGGAAATTACTAGGTTGATGGGCGAGCGGGTATGAGCTTGGTTAGGGGATAACGTGCCCGATTCCCGGCTTCAGCATATTCTCAGAGTTGAGCAGCTGTCTGCTCTTTTGGCTGGCGATCCGCCACCTGGACGTTGAGAAAGCCGCTGCGGCTGGGTTAATGCACGACCAAGCTAAAAATTTTACCCCCCAACAACTGTTGGAAATAGCAGAAGTGGAAGGTTTAGAACTCGATGGGGTTGATGAAGCGAATCCGCACCTAGTGCACCCACAGCTAAGCGCAATTGTAGCTAGAGATCGTTTTGGGGTTCAAGATGAAGAAATATTGCAGGCAATAGAGAATCATACTTTAGGCAGACCTGGCATGATCCGGATAAGTTGTATCGTATTTCTAGCTGATAGCATAGATCCACGGCGGGAACAAACCTCAGAGTTAGAGGCAAGGGCGGCTGGTGAGTCGGGAAAATATTGCTCAATCTCTTTGGGAAAGTGGCGATGATTCGCTGAAACATTTGATGACTATCAATCGTTTAATTCACCCTAGAACTGTATTGACCCGGAATAGGGCAATGCAAATGGCAAGCCGCAACAGGCCATCAGCCCAGGATAATAACTTTATAACTACATAGCAAAGATGCCTTTGAACCTGAAAAAATTGAGTGAGTTTGCAGAAAAACCTGAAAAACCGATTAACTAACCGTCAGAAAGGAGAAATTTGGCTCGAGTTAGAACGTTTGTTAACATTGAAAACTGGAGAAGGATAGATCAATTTAATGTCTGATAATTTAAAAACTGTAAATTCCCCATACCGTGCAATAGTAGAGAATTCGGATGCTGCTTTATCCCAGAGCGATTCTGTGGCGGAGACGCAATCGCGTAGCGATTCGATCTGGTTCCTGGTAAGGGACGCCGTCAGCGCAGCAGAAGACCGCAAGGGCGCCGATATCGTGGTACTGCGAGTATCCGAGGTATCGTACTTGGCAGATTATTTCGTGTTTATTACCGGCTTTTCGCGGGTGCAGGTAAGGGCAATTGCCCAAGCTATACAAGAGAAGGTGGAAAAGGAGTTGCAGCGGCGTCCCAGGCGAACCGAGGGAGAAGCAGAAGGGTCTTGGGTGCTGCTGGACTACGGCGATGTGATGCTCCACATCTTGATGCCTCGCGAACGGGAGTTTTATAATCTGGAAGCGTTCTGGAGTCATGCAGAACGCATAGAGTTGACCGCATCTAGCATCTAATCGGGTTGGGAAGCGCAAACCATGATGGAGTCTTCGGTTTCGGTCTGCCCGGTTCCTTTTGAACAGCAACCTATCAACGAATACCAGGAGTTAAAGGAATCTTGGTTTTATAGCTGGGCAACGCTGGAAGTGGGTAGTTTTGTAACAAAAATAGCTTGGGTTTGGGGTTGGAGTTGGCTGGTGGCAGGACCAGTCGCAGCAGCAAGTTTTGCCCCGATGAAGGCAACTGGTAAGTTTTTCCTGTTTGGGGCGGCGATCGCAGGTCTGTTGATGACGTTGGTGCTGCTGCGGTTATACTTGGGCTGGTGGTACGTGCGCTCGCGGCTGGTAAATCCGACGGTATTCTACGAAGAGTCGGGCTGGTACGACGGTCAAACCTGGGTGAAACCACTAGAAGTGCTGACGCGGGATCGCCTGTTGGTGACTTATCAGGTGCAACCCATCCTGGGACGACTGGTGCGAACCTTCGGCATCCTCGCCGTCATTTTCAGTATCGGCTGCATTGTCTGGGTTTTCCTGTAAGCCGCAGGGGAATTTTAGATTTGAGATTGGGTCATCGGTAATGGGTCAAATAACAACTATTGACTAAATTACTAATGATTATGACTAATAACGAATAACTAATATGTTAAAGTCTTACCCATGACAAGGGGAAAACGAAATCAAACCGCAGAACTGGGAGTCAGCTTACTGCGGGAAGGCATTATTGAATCCACGCACCGCGCCCAAGCAGTTGTATGCGATGAGCGGGGGCGTACTTTATCAGTGGCAGGCAGCGGCGAAACCGCTACCTTCGCCCGTTCCGCGCTCAAGCCTTTCCAAGCACTAGCAGTCACCACCACGGGCACGCTAGAACGCTATGGCTTGACAGACAAAGACTTAGCGATTATCTGTAGTTCGCATCAAGGCAAAATCGACCAAGTACGGCAGGTTTTTAACGTCCTTTGGCGCTGCGATATCGATCCATCGGCACTCCAGTGTCCAATCCCAGAAGGGAAACAGAGTCCGCTGGAATATAATTGCTCCGGCAAACACGCGGGAATGCTAGCCGTCTGCCAGCAGTTAAATTGGGGGCTCAATTCTTACTTGCAGCGCAATCACCCAGTTCAGCAGCTAATCTTGGGCAAAATAGCTGAATTGCTGCGAATGCCAGGGGCAGGGGAAGAGTTTATCAGCGCCCACGATGATTGCGGCGCCCCGACCTATTTTATGCAACTGGGTCAAATGGCGGCGTTGTATGCTCGACTGTCTTCGGGGGAAAGTTTGGATATGGAACGCATTGTCCGCGCCATGACCAATCATCCAGCAATGGTCGCAGGGGATGGAGAATTCGATACCGAACTGATGCGACTGACTGCTGGCGAAATCGTCAGTAAAGCTGGCGCAGAAGGCGTTCAGTGCATTGGTAAGGTGGGCGAAGGTATGGGACTGGCGATTAAAGTCATCGACGGTTCTAAGCGAGCCAAGTATGCTGCGGCAATTCACCTGTTGCGGCAAGTGGGCTGGATATCTCCAACGGTGGCAGACAGTTTGGCTGAAACCTTTGTGAATCTAGGCAAGTACAAGCGTCTAGAAGTTGTTGGAGAATTATTGCTGCCCTAGTTGCTATTTTTTTGAGTTTGTGGTTATACTAGATAAAGCGACGCGGGATAGAGCAGTCTGGTAGCTCGTCGGGCTCGCAAAGCAAAACTAACTAAACGCTTAAAAGTTAGTTGTGTTATGGGCTGTACGCGAGGAAACTTGCGTGCGATAGCCTCTCAAATTCGGGGAAGCCTTTAGCGTGGTAATCCCGAGCCAAGCCAGTTAATTGCAGATTGCAGATTTGAGATTTTAGATTTGAATCTAGATCTAGAATCCAAAGTAGCTGGAAGGTGTAGAGACTCGAAGGGAGGTACCCTAACAGTTAGGCTGAGGGTAAAGAGAGAGTCCAGACCACAAACTGGTCAAACAGGCAGCAAAAGCTGTAGTGGTAAGCATAACCCGAAGGTCAGTGGTTCAAATCCACTTCCCGCCACCAAGTTAATCAACAAAACGCAAACCTGAAACTATTAATAGTTTCAGGTATTTGTTATATGCTGACGATCGGCTATTACTAAAAGCGATCGCAGGTACAAAACGCTATCGTGGATACAAAGCTGAAAGGAGATATCGCAGAGCAAGCGGCTGTACTTCACGCCTTAAAACGCGGTTGGGGAGTGCTAAAACCTGTCGGCGATCGCTTACCTTACGATTTAGTATTCGATGTAGAGGGAACTCTAATTAAAATTCAAGTCAAGTACGCATGGTTTGATGAGCCGTCTGGTAACTATGTAGTGGATAATCGTCGCACTAAGACAAATCGGCGGATAACAATCCGAGACGTTTATCAGCGATCGGATTTCGACTTCGCCTTGGTGTACGTAGAAAAACTTGACTTATTTTATGTTTTCCCAGTAGATGCATTCATCAGCTACGGTAGCGAAATCCATTTAGTTGAAGCCCTGAAACGACAGCGAAAACCGCGTTCTGCACAGTATCGCGACGCTTGGGAGTTAATCTGGGAATTGGCTGCGATTGAGAAAACAGAGGTGCAAAAGCAAAGTGATAGCGCCATTGGCACATTGCCTGTTGAAATAAAAGAAGCTGTAGGACGAGGTTGAAATATTTATGTCTGTGATGCGGCGACCAATTTTAATTGGAGGAATTGGACTATCTTTCTCCCTGTGGGCGTTAGAGAGTTTCCATCACTCGATCGATCAAGTGGATGAATGGGGGATGTTGGGTGCTATAGCACTCGGCGCTGGTTTCTGGTTATTCCGGAAACAGGGTAAAAATGTCCAATTGCAGCTTTCTGCGCCCCCCGTGGATAGGGAAGCAGCAGAATTCGCGATCGCAAAGGTAGAAACGGTTATTTCCCAGTTGGAAGCAGAAGCGCAAAACCATGACGCGATTCCCCAACTGCAACAGAAAGTTGGGCAATTAAAGGCAGAATTAGACCGAAAAGAGCTAAATTTGGCAGTTACGGGGACAAAAGCGACGGGTAAGACTACTTTAATTCATCTTTTAGGAGCAAGTTTGGTTTCCCATCTCCAGCAATCGGTGACGATTAAAGAGACGCCCGCGTTGTTTACTGGGAATGGGGATGATACTGCTAAGGAAGTAGCGCTCGCTGCCGACTTGGTATTATTTGTCACTAACGGCGATTTGACCGATTCCGAGTATGAATTTTTACAGCAACTCAAAACCCAAAATCAGCGGGTTGTGCTGGTATTCAATAAACAAGACCAGTATTTACCCGAAGACCGCGCAGTTGTGCTGCAACAATTGCAACAGCGGATGGGTGGGGATGTGGTAGCGATCGCCGCCTCTCCCAAAGCGGTGAAAGTGCGCCAGCATCAGACAGATGGAAGCGTAAATGAGTGGCTGGAAGAGAAAACGCCGGAGATAGAGGGATTAACCGCGCAAATTAGCCAAATTGTCCCAGAAGAAACCCAAAAATTAGTATTGGCGACGACTTGGCGCCAAGCTGGGGTGTTGAAGGCGGAGGCGAAAGCGGTGTTGAATGGGGTGAGACGAGATCGCGCCATGCCTCAAATTGAACAATATCAGTGGATAGCCGCAGCCGCAGCATTTGCGAATCCCGTACCCGCACTCGATTTAGTTGCAACGGGTGCAATTAACGCTCAGTTAGTGATGGATTTGAGCAATATTTATCAGCAAAAATTCTCCTTGGAACAAGCGAAAACCGTCGCGGGGACAATGGGGAGTTTGATGCTAAAACTGGGTTTAGTTGAACTTTCTTCTCAGGCGATTACCGGGATTTTGAAGAGTCACGCCGTTACATTTGTAGCGGGTGGTGCAGTGCAGGGTGTGAGTGCGGCTTATTTGACTCGATTGGCTGGAATTAGCTTGATAGAGTATTTCCAAGCTCAAGAAATTAGCGTGGAAGAATCGCGGGGTTTGAATGTTGAAAAGTTGGGTGAAACGCTGAAGAAAGTGTTTCAGGAAAATCAAAGAACGGCTTTCTTGCAGGGGTTTGTTAAGCCTGCCGTGGCGCGTATTTTGCCTGAATATTCGCAGAAACAGCTTGAAGCTGCTAATGGCTAATGGCTAATTGTTAATGGCTAATTGCTGTTGAAGTAAGTAATTAGCCATTATAAAAAAATATTTATAATAACTTTCAAATATGACCGATACAGGAGGAGAAATTGGGATCGATCGGCTTGATCAAATTAGGGCGATCGCCGAGCAATACGACATTGGAAGCTGTCGCCAGTGTGCGATCGCTATCAAAGAATTTGTGAAATTACAGAATATTAAAGGCAGACATATCAGAGTTGAAACGCTTTCCCCACATGGATTGCAGGGAATTATCTACGATGATGGCACAAATCAACAAATTGCTACCAATGGTTTCCATGAAGGGATTGCGATTGAGATAGAAGGAGTCCAAAAAGTTTTCGATAACCTCTAACCAGAAGGTAAACCAATAGACGAATGGCGGCAAGATTTAGTAGTTATACCCGGCAATCAGCTTAATATTATAATTAAAGAAGAGTTTGAGTAACTAAAACGAGAGAGTAAATTAATATGCCTAGTTTTGCTGAATTGTTACCAGAAATCAAAAAAAGACCTACACTTTATTTGAGCCGCTACTCAATCTTTGATTTTCAATCATTTTATTACGGTTATGACTTAGCCAGAAATCAACTGGGGATTGCCAAAACGGATGCAGACATTGAATTTGAAGAATTTTTGTCCTGGGTGCGAACCCGATATAATATCGAAACAACCCAATCTTGGGCGAGTCTGATTCTATTTCATTCTATTGATGAAAGAGATGCCCTAGATCGGTTTTTTAAATTGTGGGAAGCATTCCATAATCGCAACAAAGATCGCTCTTCAATTGAGTCAGAGTCAGAAAGTCAGTCTCAAACGGTTAAAGTGTAATTGGAATTAAGGCTTTAAGGATGGAACGCGATGAAAACTCGTAGCTTTACAGTCATTGTTTATAGAGAAGATGATATGTACATCGCTGAGTGTCCAGAAGTTGGTACTGTGGATCAGGGAGAAACGATTGAGCAGGCGATCGCTGGTGTTAAAGAAGCAACGCGGCTATACTTGGAAGAATTCCCTTTGCCTGAAACCTCCCCCAGATATGTGACAAGCATTGAGGTTAGCTATGCCTAAACTACCACGAATCTCAAGTAGGGAAGCAATTCGGGTATTAGAACGTTTGGGCTTTGAGCAAGTTCGACAAACTGGCAGTCATGTTGTGATGAAAAGGCAAATGCCTGACGGTGTGATTGGATGCGTTGTCCCTGTGCATCGAGAACTAAAAGTAGGTACGTTGAGCGGTATTCTCAAGCAAGCACAAGTCACTATTGAAGAATTTATAGAGAACCTATGAGGTCTAACAGTAAATTACCAGAGCATAATCAAGACAAGCGGATATTTGCTCTTTTGATAAGTCTGGAAATTCTTGAATAATTTGCTCCTGGGTGTTGCCAACGGCTAAATATCCCAATATAAGACTAACGGGAATTCTAGTTCCTTTGTCGGGTAAGAGAGGATACGTCACCGTACCTCTCTCCCCTCAGAACCGGACGTGACAGTTCCCCATCATCCGGCTCAAGCTCCCTTGTACACAGGTTGCTTCCCACTATGCAGGTGTCTGTGGCATTCTTTGTGGACGAGGACTAGGTTATTCACTTCGTCGCTGCCTCCGTTAACCACTTCTACTTTATGGTGGGTATCAATGCGTTCCCCATTGAAGAGGTGTTCACCGCAGATTGGGCATTGCCAGTTTTGGTTTTGCGCTATCTGATATAGCTTGGAACCTTTGGCGAAGTACGTTTTGCCGTACTTAGTTTGTCGCTGTTCCCAGTAAACTCTCAGAGTCGGGTCGTCGGGTGACGCCTTATCTTTGACTTTGACATGTCGGGTAATTTCCGTAGTAGCCATCTTGAATATGAAGCTTTCTTTGGACTTTCCCCTTCTGTCTCTGGTTTTGGCTGTGAATACCCAGTGGTCACCCCTTATTCTGCCAAAATATCGGGGGATGACCCATTCCACTCCTTTGCTGGGATGTCTTTTCTTTGCCCACCTGATGAGCAACTTTACCATCCTGTGGTCGAAGTAGTGGAATGTGCGGCTGCTTACTCCATGTTTATAGTAGTTTGCCCAACCCCTGATTATTGGGTTCAGGACATTGATGACCGTTTCTGGTTGGACGTTCGGATGTTCGTTTAACCAGGTTTTTATTTGGTTTATTTTGTCCCTTACTTTTTCCTGTTGGGGTTTAGTGAGGCATTTGCCTTGGTATTGCCTTATATTGAATCCCAAAAAGTTGAAACCTTCTGATATCTGTTTGATTTGGGTCTTTTCCTCATTGAGTTGTAGACCCCTTTTGGCTAACCAGGCTTTTATTTCTGGCAGGATTTCTTCTATTTCTTCCTTGGTTTCGGCAGTGACTATAAAGTCGTCAGCGTAGCGGATAAATCCATACTTCCTGTACTTGTGTCTGCTATGGACTGTTTTATTTCCGTACTGGTACGTTTTTCCCCACTTAGTTTTTGTGAGGCTTCCCAGCCAGTCGTCCATTCCATCTAACGCGATGTTGGCTAGTAAGGGTGAAATGATTCCGCCTTGCGGGGTACCGCTTTCCGTTTCATGGAATACTTCTGATTCGATATATCCTGCCTTCAGCCACTGTTTAATTAACTCTCTACCCGGTATTTCTCCGATAGCTTTGAGTACATATTCGTGACTGATGTTGTCAAATGCTCCCTTGATATCGGCGTCTAATACCCAGGTGTCTTTGCCTTTTTGTAGTCTGGCGAAACACTGTTCTATGGCATCGTGACATCCTCTACCTGGCCTAAAGCCGTAACTGTTTGCCTCAAATCGGGCTTCCCAGATTGGCGAAGAGTGCGTTTTTGACCATTGCCTGTGCGATGCGGTCGTTGATGGTCGGAATTCCTACTGGACGGTGTTTGCCATTGGATTTTGGTATATATATCCTCTTGGTTGGCTTGACCCTCCTTGGTTGGAAATCTTTCCATTCGTTGACTAGCTTCACCCTGTCTTGGGGTGTTTTCACCTTTTGACCATCTGTGCCTGCTGTTCGCTTGCCTTGATTTTCTTGGGTTACTCTTCGTACAGACAGAAGAAGATTGGAGTAGCTTCGCATTAGCAATTTCATCAGGCTTCTCACCTGATTCCATCGCTTTTCCTGTGTAGCACGATAAATTCTTTGTCTCAGGTTCTTAATCCTTTTGTTCACGGTCTTCCAGTTAATGTCAGACCATTGCGTTAAGGCTTCCTTGGTTCCGATGTCCTTACGGACTCTATCTTTCACTTGAGGTTCAGTTCCTTATACTTCCGATTTATCGTTGAGAACCTGTTGGAAGTCTGCCATCTTTCGATCTGAGGCAAATTTTGAACCTCTATCCCTTGCATTACCAAGGGCATTCGCTTTCTCCAACATCCTTTACCCTCTAGATAATTCCGTCTTCCTTACGGTTGACCTACTCCCAATATCGACCATTTCTTGCGAGAATCTATAGGGCTTACTGTAGTTTCGACTGTGTGAGATTCGTTAGGGGTTAGGTTCCATCTATACTCCGGTAGGACTCTGTTCTGTCTTCTTGCGGACGATTCAACCGTCAAGACCACCTACTTACCTTTTGGTTAGAGTGTATAAGCCTTATTCCACTCTTTAAAACTGACGAAGCTTCTTCGATGGTTCACTTTCGTTAACCTTTCCCTGACTTCCCCTTGCCCTCCCCCAGATTAGGCTTCCAGGTTTAGATACTTTCGTGGTCTGCATTCCGTTAGATTCATTACTTACTACTAACGTGACCGGAGTCTGGGACTCTTTTTACGTGGGGATAGTGAGACAGAATTCACGCTTGAAAGACGGCTTTCCTCTCACTTTGTTGGTTGTTATACCTCCATTCCACTCAACTTTCTACATCCCACAAATCTTGGTCTACCGCTACGCTTACCATTCTTGTCACCTTTAATAAACCGAACAAAAGCTTCTTCTACTTTTTTGTAAACTGCTTGCAAGGTTTTATAAGGCACTTCACTGAAGTCCAATAACTCACCGGAATGCCCTATCTTAATCAAGTCTTCTTTGAATATTGGTAGTAGCTTCTTTTGCGAATAATAACTTTGCTTTTCTCTTAAGTCAGAACGCGGTAACCTGCAAGAGATTACGCATAACTCTCCACTAGTTACAACATAATCGCTGCGATTTTCCTCCCACCATTTAAAGCGATCTCCTAGCTGCCAATTGTACCATTACTGGCAAATTCTTAACCAATGATTCAGGGTTAACTTTTGATTTGTCTCGGGATAATCACGATATTGGTAGTTAAGCAGCAAGGATTAATCACCTCTCTTGAATGCTGTCGCTGTAGTAGTTTAATTTTACACTGATTATAGATGATTTGCAAGTAACCCGATGAAAAATGACTTCGTGAGCAAGGGTAGGTCTGTCAGTGACTTAAAGGCGCATCTAGTCCTAACTACCAAATATCGGCGCAAAGTCTTTAATCGAGAGATGTTGACGCTTGTTGCATGAGATATTTAGCGAATTGCTGCCGAAGTGGGATTGTAAATTGGTCGATTTTAATGGCGAAGAGGATCGCGTTCACCTACTTCTCCAGTATCATCCCGATTTACAATTAAGCTATGCAAGTTAGTAATTTAAACGTTGTAAGTAGTCGCAATATTAGAAGTTATTTTGCCCAAATTATTGATATTATCTACCAAAAAGATGTGTTATGGAATGGGTCTTATTTCCTTGCGTCTTGTGGTGGAGTTACTGTGTCAGTGTTGCGAAGATACATCGAATCCCAAGATAGACCTGATTGACAAAAATGGCGCTGTCCCCTTCCTTCTTAAACTTCGTTTAATTCAGTCAGGGGATGCACCATTTTTGTCCGGTCATTCATCCCACACTTCCCTATCGGGTAAGTGTGGGGCTTCTGCCCGAATTAGCTAAAAGATGCAGCAACAATTGACACAATTTTTGGGTGAGAAACGGCTGTCCATTCGGACAAGCTAATATTTCTTTAACAACTGCTTGAGCATTGCTGACCTTTCCCTCTAATCCTACAGCTAACGGTTGCGCTTCTTGCAGTTGAAACCCGTGCAATTCTATTGCTTTCCCAATATTAAATGGAGTCCGCTTTTTATCAGCGATTAAATCGCTTGGCGTCGCCACCCCAAAGATGGCAAAGCTCAAGCGATTGTATTCAGGATTGATTGTCCGCTGATTATAGCAGAATCTAATCCAAGCGAAAAAATCATCAATCGAGAAATCTAAACTGAGAATACTATCGATTTCATCAATAAATATAACGATTTGCTTCTCTGGAAACTTGACTAACAATACATCTTCGATAAAATTTCCCAATCTCTGAATAGCTGAGAGGTGTTCTAACTCGCTCCACCAAGATTTTAAATTTACTTTTACTAAAATATTAAACGCCCGCCACAACTCAGTTACAATGCCTTTATACCATTGGTCGGGGGTAATATTTTCGCTACCAATGCGCGTCATGTCGAGGGTGGTGCAAAGGTATCCTTCTTGTTGCAGCAGATATCTGGTGCGTACCAAAATTGAAGATTTTCCCATTTGTCGGGAGTTGAGGACGTCACAAAATTCCCCCCTTTTTAAGGCATTATAAAGGTCTGAATCAGCCTGTCGAATGACGTAGGTAGGAGCATCTTTTGTCAGACTCCCGCCGACTTGGTATTGATAATTGGTCATTGCTAATTGCTAATTGGTAATTGGTAATTGGTAATTGGATTTTTTCGATTAGCAATTAGCCATTAGCCATTAGCTATTTCAGAATCTAAAGTTGAGAAAACTTCTGTGCGATATCGTCCATTTCTTCTTGCTTCATAAAGCGCTTCATTTGCTGCACGTATTAAAATCCCTGGATAATTTTATCTATGAGGAATTGTGCTAGCCACTCCTAAACTTACGGTGATAACCGAAGACGGAAACCCGCCCATTTGTGGCAGGTTGTATCGAATTGCCAATTGTTTTACTTTTGAGCGGATTTTTTCGGCTATTTTGAAAGCACTATTATCTTCTATTTCCGGCAAAATTACAGCAAATTCTGCCCAATTATAACGAGCAACTAAATTATCTTTACTGCTGGTACAATTGCGGATAGCCCAAGCCACTTGTCGCAAACAATTATCTGCCGCTTCTTGCCCTTGCCTATCGTTGTAAACTTTAAAAAAGTCAATTTCGCACAAAATTAATGACACCGGATTATTTTCAAACGCTAACTTTTGCCACATCTGTTCCAGGTATATTTCAAAGTAGCTTCGATTGGCAACTTGAGTTAGTTCATCTGTGTGGGATACTTGTTGCAACTTTTGAATCTGTTTCTGCAACTGCTCGATTTGTTTTTGCAAATCGTTTGTTCCAAAGTTTTGGGCAGCAAAAAACTGTCGATATAAATCGCAGGCTAAGGTTATGCTATATCCTTCCAACTTCACCATTCCCATACTTTCTAATTTATCCGCCAGTATCGGCTCTATTTTCGCGTTTTCTTCAGCAGTTATTACCCGTTCAAGTGCTGTTGCCAATTCCGGATATTTTTGCAAAAGCACTAAATTTTCTCGCAGATGACTGCTATAAATGCCGTTAATATTAGGGGCTTTTTCTAACAGGGTATCTAGATTTTGGGGCGATTTTACCAGGTGATAAAGCGCCAGTCGCACTAAATAAGGATGCCCCCCCACCATTGCCATTAGCTTCTTAGCATCATTGCCATCTGTCCAATCAAGTCCGTGACGCCCTGCTAAACAAATCACCTGCTCTAAATTAAACTCCGCCAATTTAATCGGTAACCCCACATTAAAAGGAGATTGATTGATATTGAAGTTAATATAAACTTCCGTCGAGTGAACCAATACTACCCGCAGTTTTTGCCAAATTTCCTGTTGTTTTGCTTCTTCATACCAAGAGCGCAGCAAGGATAAAAACTCTTCGGCTATGTTGGGATGCTCAAACATCCGATTGACTTCATTCAAAGCCAAAACGAGGGGAGTGTTTATTTGCTCCAACAAATACCCTTGAAAATATATCGTGCAGCTGACTTTGCTACCAATATCTTCATCCCAATAATCATCCAGCATTGGTGCTAGCTGCAACTGCCGACTGACATTAGCGCAAAACCAACGTAAAAACTTATCTAAACAGTTAAAAATTTCATTATCTGCTTGCAAAAAGTCTATGTAAGCAGTGCGGTAATTTAATTGTTCGGCTTGATGAAGCAGACGCAGCAGTAGGGAGCTTTTACCCATCTGCTTGGGCGCTTTAATCCGAATCACGCTCCCTGGTTTGCTAATTTCTTGGTAAATTAGTTGTTCCATCGGGGGGCGTTCGATGTAAAAATTAGAATCGAGCGGTACTGGGCCGCTGGGAAATTCTGGGGACGCCTGGGTTTGGTTGCCATCGATGTTATTAAGTATCGCCATTGTTCTGGAAGACTATCTGTGTACTCGCTCAACTCATCGCCTGATTGTCTTGATACTCCCCTCTTTCAGAGCCTATTTGACCTTGTGCAACAGTCTTTTAGACCCAGCTTTGACCGCTTTTTGTTAAGTTTATTTTTATCATACCATAGATAGATTGACAAAATTCGGCTTTTTCAATAATATAATCAAACTCGACTCTTACCGGCATGGTTGTTCAATGCACTGACGCCTTTGTTACCCGGGCATCTGTAGATGTGGAAATGCTAGTTGAGTTTGAGCGGAAATGTTCGCGAAGCGTTTCCGAAGGGTAGTCTTACGGATGTTGTCGTTAGGAACTAGCGACCCTGCCAACAGAGCGAATGTAAGTCGGACTGGCAAAACTTCGGTTCTGCTAGACGCAATTCCCCTTGAAGTTGGAAACCTACACCGTACCGCGTAGCGGTCGGTGTAGGTAGTTCACGGTAGAGAAATCTATGCCTATGACCCCGATGGCAATCGTCTAATTCTACACCAATCCCCACGCGCAGACCGTTAACAACAGAGCTACCGAAGCCAGCAACACAATTATCCGATTCCTGTGGGACTGGGACGATGGCAAGATTGACTCCCGCACGAAAATTGACATACTGGCTCCGATAATATAGCTACAGCAAAGCACTAGATAAGGCCATTTTTGTGCCAAGAACCAAATAGGTAATAAAACCATTGCCAACAACAACATTAATCCTTCAATAAACACCGGAGGATTAGAAAAGGTTGACCTGACTAAGGCGTTATACAAAAATTGCACCTGTCGTCTCATAGTAATTTTAGATTTTAGATTTTAGATTTTAGATTTTTTCCTAATAGCTAATGGTAAAAAGCAATTAGCAATTAGCCATTAGCCATTACCAATTAGCTATCTCCGAGTACCATTTGCCTGAGCAGTTGGAGTATCTGTGGTTTCCAAACCGAAGGCGCGGTTAAAAGCTTTTTCTACTTTATAACCGGAATCGATCGATTCTAACGGGTCTTTCCGCAGTCGGTGGCGCAAGCACAAGGTAATCACGCGGCGGATATCGTCTACGGTTACTTCCGTGCGACCTTCAAACGCTGCTAAAGCTTTAGCGGCGCGGTTGGTTACGATATCGCCTCGCAATCCATCTACATTCAGTTCCGAGCAAACTTGCGAAATTTTCACCCGCAGGTCATAGTCAATTTTTACCTGGGGCAATAACTTTTGGGCGTTGACCAATCGGCGTTGCAATTCTTCTTGTTCTTGCTGGTATTGTTGCAGAAATTTTGGCGGATCGGCGTCAAATTCTACTCGCTGTTCCACAATTTGCACGCGCAACGCCGGTTCTCTAACCGTGTGAATTTCTGCGTGCATCCCGAAACGATCGAGCAGTTGGGGACGCAGTTCGCCTTCTTCGGGATTACCAGAACCTACTAAAACAAAACGTGCCGGGTGGCGGATGGAGATGCCTTCCCGTTCGACGGTGTTCCATCCAGAAGCGGCAGAGTCGAGCAAAACGTCTACCAGGTGGTCGTCGAGCAAGTTTACTTCATCGACGTAGAGGATACCGCGATTCGCTTTGGCGAGCAATCCGGGTTCAAACGCTTTGACGCCGAGAGAAAGAGCTTTTTCGATATCGATGGTGCCGCAAACGCGGTCTTCGGTAGCGCCCAAAGGTAAGTCAACCATCGTCACTTTTTTCTTGACGACAGGAATTTCAGCTTGCTGTGCGACCTTGTCGCGCACGGTGTCGCTCATCAAGTCGGGGTCATCGGCAGCGCTGTTAAAGGGGTCATCTGCGACGACTTCAATTTCTGGCAGCAAGTCAGCGAGGGCGCGAATAGTGGTAGTTTTGCCAGTTCCGCGATCGCCCATAATCATCACCCCGCCGATTTTGGGGTCGATCGTGTTTAACAGCAGTGCCAGTTTCATCTCTTCTTGACCGACAATTGCGGTGAAGGGAAACACGACACGACGAGCAGTTGAAGAGGGGGTAGTTTTAGCCTGGGCAGTCAAACTCACGCGCTTTTTTTAACAATTAATTAGGAATGCTTATTTTATTGTGCCTGGTCAGGTGTCAGTTGCCCATCTTCCTCATCTTCTTCATCTTCCCCATCTTGCCGATTGCCATACTCGTCTGAGTCTATTGGGTCTACTTTAATCGTGGCATCCTCTGCTGTGTCAGATAGATGCAGGGTGTCTACATCGGAGTCGTCGGTGGGGACTTTGCGGAGATCTTCGACGCGATCGCTCAAAGTTTTCGGATCGATGCGGTTAAGATCTTCTAGCACCTCGGAAGCGGATTGGTAGCGATCGCTGAAATGATATTCCACCATTTTGTCCAAAATTTTGGCTAATTCATCCCCAACGTTAGCCAGATGGCGCCAAGCTACATTCCCTTTTTCCGATTGCCCTTCTTCGATTAGCTGCTGGGGCGAAATTCCCGTCAGTGCCTGAATCCCAATCATTCCTAAAGCGTAGATGTCGCTGTTGGGGCGCGGACGACCGTGAAATTGTTCTGGCGGCGCGTATCCCCGCGTCCCGATGGCGATGGTTTGGTCTTCGATTTCCTGCATCTGCTTAACTGCGCCAAAGTCAATCAAAACCAATAACCGATCTTGTTTGCTTCTGATGATGTTGCTCGGTTTAATATCCCGGTGAATCACGTGGTGCTTGTGTATAAAAGCCAGCGCTTGCAACACGTCTTTCAGCATTTCCGCCACCTGCACTTCCGACATCCGCCTGTCGGCTTTCAGTTCTTCGCTCAGGGGTTCTCCCTCGATATACTGTTCAACTAAGTAAAATTGTTGGTTTTCTTCAAAATAAGCCAGCAGTTGGGGAATTTGACTGTGTTGCCCCAAGGCTTCCAAAATTTTTGCTTCTGTCTCGAACAAGCGCCGCGCGACTGTCAAAAATTTAACATCCTGCCTCGCGGGCATCAAATATTTAACCACGCAGGTGGGGTGTCCGGGTCGCTTGGTATCTTCTGCCAAAAAGGTTTGACCGAAACCGCCCTGACCGAGTACGCGGGTGATTTTATAGCGCCCATCTAGGGAGAGGGTGGCGAGGGGCGGCGGGGGAGGGCTAGCGCCATCCTCTGAGGTTGCCATTGCGCGTGTTTTTTCTTCTGACCAGTTCTCGGTCGCTAATGTTTTGGTTCCTTCTTTGAGCAAGGTTGTCAGCTGGTCAATCGTTTGTTCTTGTTCTTCCGCCAGTTTGGACACTTTTTCTTGCTGCTGCTGCATCTGGTAAGCGATGGTGACGATCGCACTTCCCCCGGTAGCGATCGCTGCCAGCATTGGAGGCAATAGCGGTATCCAAACCCCCCCAATTAACAATCCATAGCAGACTAAAACCAAGCTGCCCAAGGTAGCTGCAATACCCAATCCCAGGCGCAGGGGATGGCGCAGCTTCCAAGCAACGAATCCACCCACTAACGACCAAGCGCACACCCACAGCGCTTCTCCCCACCAAGGCCAATAGCGCAACAAAGGTCGCTTGTCAAGTACGGCGCTCAGCATTTGACTGACTATCTGGGCGTGGAGGACGACTCCAGGCATTTTCCGCTGTCCCCGTCGCAGGGCGTTATAGGGGGTGTTGAAGGTGTCTCGGACGCTGGGGGCGGTGGTGCCGATCAGGACGATGCGATCGCGCACCCATTCCGGTTTAATTTGATTGTCCAGGATTTGGCCCAGGGTGACTTGCTGCGCTACATATGGGGTTGAACGGTAATTCAGCAGAATTTGATAACCCCGCGCATCAATTCCTTGGTAACTGCCGGAATTGGGGTTTATGGGTCGAAAAACTATATTTCCCAGCTTCAGGTATTCCCCTGGTTTCTGGTTTATTGGTTGGATTCCTTCTTTTTCCAAATACTTCCTTGTCAACTGGAAGCTAAAAGAAAAGGGCGTCGGACACTTTCCTTCTCCTGGTTGGGCAAACAACAGCGCCCTGCGAACCAGTCCATCGGGGTCTAAAACCAAATCGCTGAAGCTGATTTGATCTGGTTTTACCGTTGACGGCGGCGCTACGCCCGGATCGCTAGCATCGGAAAGCTTGCAAATTGCCACGAGGCGATCGCCATGAGTGAAAACTTCTTTTAACCGCTGATGTCCCGGTTCCATCGGCAAATCGCGATAAATATCCAACCCGATGACGCGGGGTTGATATTGCTGGAGTTTTTCTAATAAAGTTGCCAGGGTAGCGTCGGGTAGGGGAAACCGCCCCACTCGCTGGATATCTTCTTCCGTCACCTCAACGACTAAAAGGCGGGGATCGGTTGCTTCTTGTGGGCGATTTCGCAACAGTTGGTCATACGCCCACAATTCCATCGGTTGCAGCATTCCCATCTGCCGCAGTCCCAACAATATACCCGTTACCCCCGCACTCGCCAACAGTAAGGATATGGGGAGGCGAACTCCCGCCCCAGGGTTCCCGTTGGAACGCCAGTTCGATAGCCAATTACGAAAGTTGTGGGAGAATTTAGCCAGCACGACTACTTTATACAGAATTCGCCAATGGGCTTCAGGACAGTTTGAGTGCCAACCACTGCACCGATAGCAAGCTGGCACGCTGCCGACCCAGTACAAGTGACTTTAGCAGTTTAATTGCCATTGCAGCACCCATTGGCATTATCGCTTACGGTTTCACAAGTTGTGGGAATTGCCGATTTCAAATTCAGGATTTACGCCCAGAAACCGGGTTTCTAGTATCCTTGTGCGTCGGTTCTGAAATTGCAGATTTTAGATTGATGATTTACCGTCCAAGTTAGTTTTTTGCCCCTGTTGTAGGGGCGCACTTTACCTAAAATTCCTATCACCCATTCGGGTGAAAATAGTCGTATATTTGCTGAGCTAAGTGGGGGCCAATTCCCGGCGCGCCAGCCAGTTGTTCTCTTGTCGCTTCCCGAATATAATCAATCGAGCGAAAATGCTCTAACAGCTGCTTTTGGCGCTGGAAGCCGAGTCCGGGAATTTCATCTAAACGCGAGCGCTTCAATTTATCGCTGCGTTGTTGTCTATGGAAACTGACAGCAAATCTGTGGGCTTCATCCCGCAAACGCCGCATTAATTGCACTCCTGGTTGTTCGGCATCGGTTTCGAGTGGGAATGATTCTCCTGGCAAGAAAATCTCTTCCCGCTGTTTGGCTAAACTTACCACGCGCAAATCTTCTAATAAGTTCATTTCTTGCAAAACTGCCACCACTGCCGATAGCTGACCTTTCCCTCCATCTATCATTACCAGATCGGGCCAATCTGGATTACCTACGCGCTGCAATTTTCCATCTTCAGCATATTTGCGGAAGCGGCGGCGGATGACTTCTGCTAAAGATGCGAAGTCATCTGAGTGACCAGTTGTAACGGCGGGATTTTTAATTTTATAGTGCCGATAGTGCTGCTTTGCGGGTGAACCGTCGATAAATACCACCTGCGATCCTACGGCATTCGACCCTTGGATGTGAGAAATATCGTACCCTTCTATGCGGCGCGGCAAGTCGGGTAAGTCGAGTATATCGGCTAAATCCTGCATCCCTTGCCGATCGCGTTCGCCTAATTTCTGCATCCTTTGCAGTTCGTAGGCAGCATTGCGTTCCACCATTTCAATCAATTCTGCTTTAGTTTGCCGCTGCGGTGCCACAATACTCACCTTGCGTCCCCGACGCTGGGATAAAAACTCGGCTAACATCTCGCCATCCGGCAATTCGTGCTGCACCAAAATTTCCGCCGGAATTTCCACCGCCTCCGCATTTTGGTAATGTTCTTCTAGCACCCGCTGTAAAATCGCCCCCGCTTCTACACCGTTTTGATCTATCTCATCAGAACGTCCCGACAATAGGGGAGACTCAGCGATAAATCCCAAGCGCCCTACCAGGCGTCCGGCGCGAATTTGGAACAGTTGGATGCAGGCGCGTTCGTCATCGGCGGCAAGCGCGATCGCATCTTGCGATACCGTATCCTTTGGCAAGGATACTTTTTGCTCCGCACTCAGGGATTTTAACCCGCTAATTTGGTCGCGGATTCTCGCCGCTGCTTCAAAGTTGAGCGCTTCTGCCAGTTGTTCCATATTCCCACTCAGAATATCGATCAATTCCTGGGTGCGACCTTGGAACACCATCGCCACTTTTTGCACGATTTTGCGGTATTCTTCTTTTGAGATTAACTGTTGGCAAACACCCGGACACCTCCCCAGGTCGTAATTGAGGCAGGGTCGGTCTTTAAATAACGGTTGCGGGCGCTGTCTTAGGGGGAAAATACGCTTGACTAGATGTAAAGTATTTCTTAACAGCCCAACATCGACATAAGGTCCGTAATACTTATCTTTTTCTTTTGCCAAACGCCGATTGCGCGTGATGAAAATACGGGGATAATCTTCTGACCAAGTAATTAACAGGTAGGGATATTTTTTATCATCCTTAAGTAGTACGTTAAAATACGGCTGATGTTGCTTGACTAAGTTGGCTTCTAGTGCTAATGCTTCCGCTTCGGTGTCGGTGACGATAAATTCAATTTCTGTCACCTGGCGAACCATCATATCGATGCGGGGACTATGTTTGGGGGTGTCGCGGAAGTAAGAGCGGACGCGCGATCGCAGTTTTTTCGATTTGCCGATGTATAGAATGCGTCCGCTCTCATCTTTCATAAAATATACACCCGGTTCGGCTGGAATTTCCTTCAACCGGCTTGAGAGTCCTTCTGGATCTTTTACCAATGGCAGGGTTTTTGTAGCTGACATAACCTTCGCAATTCTCCGCTTCCGTAATCTTTACAGTTTTTTAAGTAAAAACTATTGCTTTTAGTCCGTTTTATCTTTAGTAAAATTACGCAAATTCCCCTTTTGGGAGATTATCCTAACATTATCTTTTCCATGTTTTTAAAGTTTTGATTAACTATCCTGGGTAATAATTAAGTTATTAACATAAAAATAAAATCTGAAAGACTAGATATTAAATTAGAGGAAAGCGTCTACTACGCTAGATATATTACAACCTTTAGTAACCAAACCCAAATCCTATCAATGACTTCAGAAGATCTCCAGCACCAATATCGCGAAGCTTTAGATGAGACACTTAATCAACTGCAAAGCGTAACTCTATTAATCGCACAAATAGAAGCGAAGATGGATGATGTGAGAGAGTCTATGCAGAGTCTGTGTCAAATTATGGAAGCAATTATCGCCACAGGTCCTTCTGACTAGGGACGTGAGGTGGCTAACTATCAGTTTAGACCGTCGCGAGTCGATAGGGCGATCGCGCGTGAGTAGGGGTTTCCCCACTACCCGCTGACGGTGAAATGACTCTGGGCAATTGTTACTACGCCCTACCTCTGTTCAATTCTTCCTGTATCGCCTCTTTCAACTGAGGTAGCTTTACAGGTTTGACAAAATACCTTCGCGCCCCTAAATTAATCGCTCGCTGTTGATCTGCTTTAAAAGCAAATGCTGAAACGACAATCACCGGCACTTGATGCCAGTCTGAGCTTTGTTGGATTTGTTCCAGAATGGTATAACCATCAATACCGGGTAATTTCAAGTCCAGCAAAATCAGCTGAGGTTGGAAGTCAGATAAGGCTTGAAATAAGTTGCAGCCATCTGGTAAAGCAAGGACTTGGTAGCCCAGATAAATCAGATATTCGCTCAGCAACTGGCGATTGATATCGTTGTCTTCAAGCAGTAAAATTCGCATGGATCTAAGCAGATTAAATGCTTGAGAATGTCTGGTTGCTAAATTTTTCACGACCATTGTAAGTATTGGGACATTTTGGGAATCGCGCTCCTTAAGACTTAACAGATCGCCCATAAACCAGCCGTATTGAGGCGGTTGATTATTACCAATGGTATCCGGTCGGTAATGCTTGCGGATGAGGCACGAACTGTATTGTGCATCCTGCTGTTTGAGTTTGAGGAACTATCGCGGATCTTATTGGGTCCCCAGCCATTGGTCTAGTTAAGTATTTTAACTAATATGCCGGCAAGTCATATCGACAGGACTGACGCCGGTCGAGACCATCACCAAAGTTTCTGAGTCAATCTCTCCTTGCCAAACCAAAGATTTTTCGTAGAAACCCGATTTCTTGGCGTAAGTCCCGATCGAGTTGGGTTGATTTATCCTGGAAAACAAAGGTGCTACCATGAGGACGCCGCGATAATGCTCCGCATCGCTATCGCGAACGCACAGCCGCAACTGCTTGTTGCGCGGGGTCGTCATCAATCTCGCGACAGTGGAAAAACCATCGTAAATGGTAGGTAATATGACTCAAATTGGCTCTGAGATTACGTTTGAACAAGCGATCGCCGCCACGAAGTCTTTGCTAGAACAGGTGGAAGCCAATCAATTATCCCCCGAACAGATCGGGGAAGCGATCGCTGCTTTAGTTCAAAGCGAAAATGGTGCTAGGGGATTTTTTGTCACCTATCTGGTATCGAGTAGCAGTTTAGCCAGTCATCCCTCAGAGGAACTGGTACAGGCGTTACGTTCTAGTCCAGATATTGTCGCCGAACTGTTGGCGAAAAATGTCGCCATGTCGGCGGCAATGGCGCTTACCCATCGCCGTAACGATGACGAACCAATGGCGCAAAGTTCAGAACAAGTGCGCGATCGCTCGGCAGCGCTGATCAAACTCGTCGATCAAGATGCAGTATACGATCGCTGTCGAAAATTATTGGAAAGTGCGGTAACGGGTGCAGGTAGGTACCAAGCTTTTTTAGACCGCTGGGGTTACGATGCCGAACAACGGCAGTTAATTTGCGAGGCATTAGAGAGCGCGATCGTTGTTCCCCAAACCAACGATCGGCTATCCTCAGATGAGGAAGAAGCAACAGAAACAATAGAAGTAATATCAAATTCGGTGGCATCGGAATGATTAGCTTTCTGGCTAATGGCTAATGGCTAATGGCTAATTGCCTTGACCGCATTAAGTAATTCCGATGCAACTTAGTTCCTTGCTGCCAGAAGATTATCTATTTCAGGACTTACGCGCAAGTTCCCGGTTTCTACGAAAAATCGTTGGTTTGGCAACCAGAGATATGCCTCCCTTCCGCTACGCGAAGGACGGTCGAAACCGGGTTTCTGGCAACGCCCTGGCAAACACCAAAGTTTCTCAAATCGACTTCTGCAAAAACTCTTGTGGGGTGGGCATTCTGCCTGCCCTTGAGTTTTTTTGTTGGAGAGGTCTAATAAACTCGGTTTCTGAAGCATCTAGGGGTTAAGCTTTTTGATTAGCCTTGCGTGCAGCAGCAAATAAACCGCCAACAGCTATTAGACCCAAGATTGTAGAAGGTTCGGGTACTGCTGCGGGCGGATTTGGGTTCGTCTGGTAATCCTTCGTCCAAGTGTAGATGCCCGTGTGGGAGGTGCTATCGTTGATTACGTTGCGGTTACCTGCGATCGCACCCGAATCTGTTGCTGTAAAGGCGTAGGCGTAGTTTACATCGTCGTTAAATGTCACTTTGGCAATTTCGCTGAATTGAAAGCGTTGATTGGTTTGGAATGCTTTCTGCGACAAAGCGAACAGTGCGCTATCTAAAAGCTGATTTCCCGTTCTGTTACGGTTGTAGTCGGGTGAAAAACCTATCCCAAGATTTGGGTTATTTACTAAGTTGCCACCCTGCATGATTTGGGGACGGGTATCTACATATCTCCCGGCTATATCCAAGTGTCCTACTAGGTCAACTTGCAATTGACCAGTTTGGTCGTTGTAGGTCACAGACCCAATATTAGGATCTCCAACTACATCGAAACCGTTGGTACGCAGATACCCCACCAGGGAATTAAAGTTAGTATTAAAATCGTTCAGCATGTTAGAGCCGCCAGTCGTAGCGATACTGGACATCAGGCTGCTGTATTGATTGCGAAAGCCGTTTAGCCATGCCGTCGCCAGTACGCCATCCGCCCAATCAGCCTTAGTGACGCTTTCTACTTTGAGAGTATTCGTGCCTAAATTCGCGGTAAAGCCAACCCTTTGAGGAGTTTCGCTGGCGTACCAAAGTTCTACGTTAGTTGCCGACGAATCATCGGTCAAGGCTTGGATTGCCTTGCCCACATTATCTCTGGTAACGTCCTCTAGCCTTTGCCTGGAAACCCCGTTGACTGTTTCGGAGGTAGGAGGATTGTTGAACAGATAGGTTTCAATTTGGGGTAGACCGTTGTAAGTCTGGAACTGAATGTTAGTCGGTTTGAGGGTTGTGGCGATCGCTTCGACACAAGCGATCGCGCTCATTCCACCTGCCACCGTTACGGCGAGCAAAAATTTTGGGATACTTGCTTTCATCTGTGCTTTTTCCTGAATCTTGGAGTTGCGCTTGAATCTTGCCACTATCTCGCTAGTTATTTCCCATCTTAAATTAGTATTGTAAAGCTTTCGTAAATTTTACTCTGGTTTTAACTCAATCAGGACTTACCCACGCGGGGCCAAAAACAAAGGTGATGCGTCAATAGAGCGCCTCTAAACCCACGATTTTTCGTATAAACCGGGTTTTTTTGCGTAAGTGTCTACAAAGGTTTCTTTCGACTTTAAACTCGCATTTCTTCAGTACTTTTACCATCTTTTATTGTCTAAAATGATTCTTTCTTTATTTGGACATCATCAACTAAAGCCTTGCATAAGTGTATGACAACGCTCACATCCCACCTGTGTTTTAAATCACAAGTGGGATGTGAGCGTTCTAGGTAATTAAAACAGGAATAGGGCAAAAAAACTAAACCGGGTTTGTTTAACAAGAGAACAATAAAATTAGGAACTGTTACCTACTGCCTCTTGCCTGTTGCCTTTTTTTCTGATTGGCAGAGATTGAGTAGATGTGAAGTCTAGGGGGTTTTCGACTGCTGGCGCTTGGTAACTAAGAAAGCACCCAAGCCAAACAGAGCCAGCATTGCAGAGGGTTCTGGCACAACCGTTCTCCGAGGAGGAGTGACAATACCCCTGAGGGAAACTTCGTAGTTGCCGCTGTGAGAACTACCATCTGCTCCTGCTCCGACGCTGTTGGTTAGTCCAGTCTGGGTGGCAGAGAAGCTGTAAAGGTAGTTAGTTACGCCATTGTAGTCAGTTCTAACGACTTCACTGGCTTGGAATCCATTGGGTAGAAAGGCTGCAACCATTGCGAATGGAGAACCAGGACGGGTATAGAATGCTTTGAGGTCATAGTGACCGGCAAGTCCAATGTTGATGTTGCCGCCGCTGCTGTTGATGTAGGAGATGTTGGGGTCGCTGCTGCGTTGGAAGCCTTCAATAGCACCAAATATATTGTAAAGGTCTGCTTTTGTGGTAAGTGAGGCAGAACCTTGTCCGGCGGCAGTTAAGAAGTCATTAAACCATCTATTTGCCAAGTTATTTGCCCCATAGCTCATACTCATGCCTGAACCAGTGCTAAACCAGTCTGCTGCTGTCAGACTGCTGAGGGTGAGGGTACTGCCGCCAACCAAGCCACTAACGCTAGTGCGAGCGTTAGATGCTAAAAACTGTGCATTGGTGAGGGTTTCACTGCTGGCAAATAGTTCTACGTTGCCACCGGGATTAGCGCTGTTGCCAGCCAAAATGCTATTTAAGTTAGCGTTTGGATTAACGTAGGTGCTGTTGCCAGTGACATCGTAGAGTAGGTAGTCTGTGCCGGTGATGGTGAAGGCAGAAGCTGGGGCAGATGCGATCGCACTCATTCCTGCTACCACCGAAGCGCCAATCAAAGCCTTTTTGATTAAACCTGTCATCTTCTCTTCTCCCTAAATCCTGAGGTTGTGTGTAGTCGATCCACCCATTTTTCTGATGTTTCTAATCTAGATGACTCTTTGACTGAATTTGGTAAAGTTTATGTGAATTTTTCGCGCTTTTTTGTTGGCTATAAATTACGTAATTTCCCTTCAGTATTTTCCGAATCTACTGATTCACAAAATTTCCACATTTTTATGCTATCAGGTTGTTTCTGTCGGTATTTAAGCACTTCCCAGCCTAAAAACCGGGTTTCTGCTTTGGAGAGAAACCCGGAATATGAGTGTAATTCCTCAGAAAAAAGGGAGACAAGCAAAACAAGCAAGGGAGACAACCCATTTATACCTTTGCCAGTGTGGGTATCAGGCTCGCGTTAAAAATTCCAGAATGTTAGGATGATTGTAAAAATAGTGAGATTCTCTCGACGGCTGTTTCCAAAATATCCGGGTCGTGGACTAGGGCAAATCGTACATATCCTTCCCCAGATTTACCGAATCCTGCACCGGGGGAAGCAGCGACGCCTGTTGTTTCGACTAAGCGAGTGCAAAAATCTACGGAATTTTGCTGCCAAGGTGGGGGGAGTTGCGCCCAAACATACATTGTCGCTGCGGGGGTTGGCACTTGCCAGCCGATGCGGTGTAAAGCGCTAATAAAAGCATCTCGGCGCTGTTTGAAGGTGGCGACGGTGTGTTGCACGCCGATTTGATCGCCGGTGAGGGCTGCGATCGCGCCGTTTAAAATTCCGCGATACTGGTTAAAATCAACCGCTGCTTTGACTTGTCGCAAAGCGCGAATCAGCTTGGCGTTGCCGATGGCATACCCGATGCGGAAACCTCCCATATTGTATGACTTGGAGAGGGTGAAAAATTCGATGGAAACGCTTTTATCGGGATCTGCTTGCAGTATCGAAGGGGCAAGTGAAGATTGGAAGACTAAATCGACGTAGGGGAAATCGTGGACTAATACTAAGTTATGTTGCTGACAGAAAGCGACGGCTTGCTGGAAAAAAGATAGGGGAGCGATCGCGGTAGTAGGATTGTGGGGATAGCTCAGTACCATCATCCGTGCCTGGGATAATACTGGCGCTGGGATATCTTCTAGTACTGGCAAGAAATTATTTTCGGCTGTTAGGGGCATCGGGTAAATTTGACCGCTGGCGAGATAGACACCACCCGCATGGGAAGGATAACCCGGATCGAGCAATAAGGCGAAATCTCCCGGATTGAGTATTGCTAAAGGTAAGTGCGCCGTGCCTTCTTGGGAACCGATTAAAGGCAGCACTTCGGTTTGGGGATCGACTTTGATGCCGAATCTTTGAGTATACCAGGTTGCTGCGGCTTGGCGAAACGCTGCGGTGCCGTGAAATAGTAAGTAGCCGTGGGTAGTTTTATCTTGTAGGGAGTGAGCGATCGCATCAATAACATGCGCCGCTGCTGGCAAATCGGAAGAACCCAACGAAAGATCGATGATATCTTTACCCCCAGCCATTGCCAAAGACTTCGCCCGATCCATATCGGCGAAAACATTGGCTTGCAGGGATTCTAAACGCTTAGAGAATTGCATAATTGGTCAATTGGTAATTGGTAATGGGTAATTGGTAATTGGTGGAACAAATTTCAAATTTAACTTTTCAATCTGAAATCTGAAATTTTAAATCTGCAATTACCCATTACCCATTACCGATTCACAAGTTAGTTTCGAGCAAGCTGGTTACTTTTTGCTTGCTATCGATACCTTCAACCGATCCAACTAATTCACCGTTTTTAAACAGTCTCAGTGCGGGAACGCCCTCCACCTTGTACTGCGCGACGGTAACTGGGTTTGGATCGACTTCCATTTTGACAACCTTGAGGCGATCGCCGTAGGTTTGCGCTGCCGTGTTCATAATTGGCGTCATCAGTCGGCAAGGCCCGCACCAAGACGCCCAAAAGTACACTAACACCGGCTGTGTTGCTTTCAGGACTTCGGTTTCAAACTCAGAATCACCGATCGAAATCACGCTGCTCATGGCACACCCATCGACGGTCATATATCAGGGTTAAGTGTATCCGGGGTTGAAGTTCCCTGATATTTACTACAGTACATCAACCTGAGCCAGTACAAGCCATAGCGCCGGTTTGGGGTTGGCAATTTAGCTAAAATTACCGATGAGGATAACAGGGAGCCTGTGCTAAGTTCCATTCCCAGAACATATCTACAGGTTTGCCGTCAGGATTAATCAAGCTATTGATCGCTTCTATTGGTCGGGATGTTATCGAGCTACAGAACCCTGAGCGAGATGCCCGATCTATCGAGCGATCGCATGACGCACCTGGAGTTGTCCTATCACCGTTATCTACTGGAAGCTATAAGCTTTATGAAAACATCTACCACCAAAAACAGCCAAAATCGACTCAGCTTAGCCTTGGGTGTCCTCACCGCTGTTTCCTGCGCTACATCGTCACAATCTGCTACTGCGGTTACATTGGTTGGTAATGAAGCCAACGCGGTAACATCCGGTTCATTCGTCTCCGGAAGGGAAAGCGCCTCCGGGTTTTATACCTACTTTCCAGTAAATCCAGCTAGCACCGTGGCTTCAGTACTTGGTTTCGTTGAGGACAAGACCTCGGTAGAGCTGGGGAATCCCACCAATCGATCAACCATCGAGCTAAACTGGGGGGGCTCTTTACTGCAAAATCAAACCGGCAATGACTTGGCAATTTACGAAAGCGGTAGTTTAGGCAAACCGGAACCTTTTGCCGTAGCCATTCGCAAACAGGGTGAAACCAACTTTACCAATTTCCTCTACAAATTCACCGCCGCCTATAACCCCGATCTGTTTGCATTTGTCACACTTTTCGATTTGAGGGATTTTGGCCTTGGTGACGGCGATGCCATTGACGCTATTCGCATCAGCAACGCGATCGCAACAGATCGGGTCACCGGACAAGATGGTCAGGGTTTCCTAGGGGGTCAATATACTCCCCAGACTGGTGTGCCTGGAAGCGCAACATTTACTGACACTCAGTTTGACCCAGATATTACCTATGTCGTCGGGCTGCATAATGTTGTTGTTCCACGGCCTCAAACAAGCATACCCGAACCTTCTTCGATGTTAGGTTTGTTGGCGTTTGGTGCGTTTGGTGTCAATTGGGTGCCCAAACGCAAGCAGCAACAGAAAGCTTAGGATAGCAGCCGCTTTTGATCCGAAACCACGTGCGGGATTTTCCCTGCACGCGGTTATTTAATCGGCAGTTAGCCCGCGTCCTGGGGTAACTTCCTGCTAGAAACTGGGTTTTTCGTCGATCTTGTTTTCTGTAGGGGCAAGGCATGAGTAAATTTTGTCGCTAAGAGCAAAGTTTTTTGAATGCCGTGCCCCCACAACAATGTTGTGTTGCTCAACGATTTTTCACAGAAATCCGGTTGATCCGAAGAAACTTTGGTGATGGCCTCGATATGGGTAATTCATGCGATCGCTATTAACCCAAGTTGCTAGTTATCAGATTTGGGGGTGGTAATAGGTAATAGCTAATGGGTAATGAGATTCATAGGTGCTGGAATTCTGACAATTACCAATTACCAATTACCAATTACCAGCGCCTCCTGATATAACTAGCAACTTACGTTATTATCCCCAAACAACTTGCAAGTTCAGTACAAAACCCGGCAAAACATCTTCTCCCGATAATTCAGTTGGAGATTCCAACACTTCCACGGGTTGTCCTTGGCGATAAATTTCAACTCGGCGGGTTTTGGGGTCAATTAACCAACCAAGTTTAACCCCATTTTCCATGTATTCTTGCATTTTGGCTTGTGTTTCCTTCAAGCTATCAGTTGGCGACATTAACTCCAACACAAAATCTGGGGGAATCGGCGGAAATTTGCGTTTTTCTTCCAGAGTCAGAGTATCCCATCTTTCTTGTTTAACCCAAGAAATATCGGGAGAACGATTGGCTCCATTTGGGAGTTTAAAACAGCTAGAAGAATCAAACAATTTACCAAGTTTCTCCTGGCGATTCCAAATCACAAAATCTCCTGCTATTTCAATATTTTGATTTCCTGTTTCTCCTCCTGTGGGTGACATTATAACGATCTCCCCTTTAGCATTGCGTTCAAATTTAATTTCTGGATTCTTTCGACAAAGCTGATAAAATTGCTCGTCAGTCATTTTACAAACAGGCTCAAAGTTAATAGTGTAAGCAGTCATAATACTTCTCTCCAGTATTTCAAATACTTAACGTAAGTTGCTATTTATATCATGTCCGATAGCAAAGGTTGTTTATAGTAGGGGCGGGTAAAACCCTCCACCTTTGATACCAAGCGAATTGTGTTGATAAACCCGCCCCGCGCGCGATGCCGATGCCAGCGGACATAATATTACATCCCTCGGCAATGGTAGTAGGTAATGCGTAATTTTAGATTGGGGATTTCAGATTGTATATTTGATTGAATTAAAATCTGAAATCCGCAATCTGAAATCTGCTTTTTCCCAATTACCAATTACCCATTACCTAAGATGTTTTTTTCTTGGTAGCAGTGGTTTTAGTTGTGGTTTTACTCGCAGCAGTTTTAGTCGTCTTGGCTTGCGAGGTTGTTGATTTTTTGGTGGTGGTTGATTTACTCGACTTGGTACTAGATTTGGTAGACTTCGCCGTAGAAGCCTTAGCAGCTAGCAGTTCCAGTGCCCTCTCCAGGGTCACCGCTTCGACCGATTCGCCTTCTGGGATGGAAGCATTGGTTTTGCCGTGCTTGATATAAGGGCCATAGGGGCCATCGTATATATTCACTGGCTCTCCATCTTCTGGATGATTGCCCAGTTCGCGCAATGCTTCCTTTGTCTTGCTGCGACCGCCGCCGCGTCCGGTCTTCTGCTGAGAAAGCAACTCTAAAGCACGTTCGAGGGTAATTGTCAATACATCATCGGTGGCTTTGAGCGAGCGATAATCTTTCCCCCCTTCCTTGCCTTGGTCGTGGACGACGTAGGGGCCGTAAGGGCCTAGTGCGGCTTGAATTTTGCCGGAGGTGGCTGGGTGGACGCCCAGGTTGCGGGGTAAAGCCAGCAGTCCGAGTGCCATCTCTAGGGTGACATCCTCGACTTTGGTATTTTTGGGTATTCCGGCGCGCTTGGGTTTTTTCTTGCTGCCTTCTTGGGCGTCGCCGAGTTGGATGTAATGACCGTAGCTGCCCAACAGGATGTAAATCGGTTCCCCAGTTTCCGGGTGGATTCCTAGCTTTTCGGGGCCTTCGGTTTTTTGCCGCAGGATGGTTTCTACTTGTTCGGGGTTGATGTCCGCTGGCGTTAAATCTTTGGGAATCGAGGCGGTGACGACGCCGTCGCCGTTTTCTGCTTCCACGTAAGGGCCAAATTTACCGATGCGGATTTTGGCATCTATTCCTTCGAGTTCGATAGTTCTGGCAACAGTTGCGTCAATTTGGCTTTCTTGTACCTTCACCTGGGTTTCTAAACCCTCCTCGCCGAGATAAAATTTCTGCAAGTAAGGCAGCCAGTCAACTTCGCCTGTGGCAATGTCGTCTAGGGTTTGTTCCATGCGGGAAGTAAACCCGGTGTCTACCAAGTCGGGGAAGTATTTTTCCAGCAATCCTGTGACGGCGAAGGCGGTGAAGGTGGGAACGAGGGCGTTGCCGTTCATTTGGGCGTAACCCCGGTCAACGATGGTACTGATGATGCTGGCGTAGGTACTGGGACGCCCGATGCCTTCGCTTTCTAGGGTTTTGACCAGAGAAGCTTCGGTGTAGCGGGCGGGGGGTTGGGTTTCGTGACCGATCGCTTCGAGTTCAGTACACTTGGGATGGTCGCCGACTTTTAATGGCGGTAGAATGACTTCTTGGTCTTCGATCGCGGCGTTGGGATCGTCGGAACCTTCGACGTAGGCGCGCAGATATCCGGGGAAGTTGATGCGCTTACCGCTGGAACGGAAACCGGCATCTTCGACTTGAATTTCTACGCTAATCAGGGTTTGGCGCGAGTCTGCCATTTGGGTGGCGACGGTGCGTTTCCAAATTAAGTCATAAAGCCGGAATTCTCTGTCTTTGAGTCCGGTGTCTTGGGGGGTGCGGAAGCTGCTACCGGCGGGGCGAATCGCTTCGTGAGCTTCTTGAGCGCCTTTGCTTTTGGTGCTGTACTGGCGCGCTTTGGGACTGAGGTATTCTTTGCCGTACATTTGCTCGACGCAGGTGCGGGCGGCGGCGATCGCTTGTTCCGATAAATGCACCGAGTCAGTACGCATGTAGGTAATATACCCCTGCTCGTACAAACTTTGCGCGGTTCGCATTGTATCCTTTGCCGATAACCCCAATTTCCGGTTCGCTTCCTGTTGCAGTGTCGAGGTGGTAAACGGCGGGGCAGGTTTGCGCGTCATCGGTCTTTCTTCGATATTCGCCACTGTCCAAGTTTTACCCGTTAGCCGTTCTTGTAAGGCTAATGCATCGGCTTCAGAAAGTAAAACTACGTTGCGTCCGGCGGCAATTTGTCCGGTAGATTCGTCAAAATCGCTGCCCGTGGCTACTTTAATCCCTCTCAGGGTGATTAACCGCGCTTCAAATGGCGTTTTCTCTTTCTCTAGAGTTGCCTTTAAATCCCAGTATGTCCCCTGACGGAAAGCGAGGCGCTGACGTTCTCGATTCACCAACAACCGTACTGCTACCGACTGCACCCGCCCTGCGGATAAACCTCTGGCTATTTTCTTCCACAACAGCGGCGAGAGGGTATAACCCACCAACCGATCCAAAATGCGCCGCGTTTCTTGGGCGCGGACTACCTGTTCGTCGATGGTGCGGCAGTGCTTCAGGGCGTCGCGGATAGCTTCTTGGGTGATTTCGTGGAATACCATCCGCTTGATCGGCACTTTCGGTTTTAGCACTTGCAATAAATGCCAACTTATGCTTTCCCCTTCCCGGTCTTCGTCCGTTGCTAGTACGAGTTCGTCAGCGTCTTTGAGGGCGTCTTTCAGCTGCTTGACGGTTTTCTCTTTTTCCTTGGGGATGATATATAGGGGTTCAAAGTCAGCCTCTACATTGACACCGAACTGCGCCCATTTTTCCCCTTTAACTTCTGGAGGAATTTCATCTGCGGATGAGGGAAGGTCGCGCACGTGCCCCATCGACGCTTCTACCCGGTAATCGGAGGGTAGGTAGTTGCGGATGGTACGTGCTTTTGTGGGTGATTCGACGATGACCAGGGTTGACATGGGAACTTCAACAATAGCAGTTCAGCTAGCTTGTCTAATTTAGAGAATTTGTGCAACTTGTCAAGAGGGTGGGTTGCTTGGGAGGGATGCTGGTGCTTCCCAGAGGCGCGATCGCGTTCGCTCAGCATTGCGGATGCGCGGATTCGTGCGGTCGGCACATCGCTCTCTTATTGTCAGGCTATCTCAATTTTTAACTTAGCGTTGATGGATGGGGATCGAGGTTTGCCCGGTTGGATTCGCTGCGCGTGGATTTTTTCCTGATGATTGTGTCAAATCTTGAGATGCGCTTGCTTGAGATTGGCACACCGAGCGAGTAGCGCTAACCCAGCTTATTCTTTTATACCGGGAAAAGCTTCGATGCGATCGCTCTCTACTTTTTCTTCAGATTCCCTAACTACGACTCCCTACGAGACTCGCTTTTGTATTATGACTGTAATATAAAACCAGCAATGATGATTTACAGGGAAAAGTTGACGCAAGCAGGGTAAGCTTACCAGACGGGAGGTGACATCAGATGGAAACATTGACGCCAAAACAAGCAGCACAGATTGCAATTATTGTGGAGAAATGGAGAGCGATCGCCCCCGGATCATCTCGTTTGATAACCAACAGCGACTCCACGCAGAAGGCGCGCCCGCAATTCAATTGGCTGATGGCTATAGCCTGTATGCCTACCACGGTGTTACCATACCCGAAGCATATGGAAAACTGCACCCGCACCAGTGGCAAGCTGAATGGATTTTAGCAGAGAAAAACGCCGAATTGCGGCAAGTGTTAATTCAAGGAATTGGTTACGGTAGAATTTGTCAATAATTGCAAGCTACTGAATTAGATACTAGGCGGGAATATACGTTATTGAAAATAGATAAAGAAGTAGATGGTGAGTTAATTTATCTGTTAAAGATGACTTGTCCCAGTACGGGACATATTCACGCTTTGCGCGTTCCACCTGATATGCAATCCGCGAGGGAAGCAATTCGCTGGGTAAATTGGGGCATCGAACCAGAGGAATTTTCGGTACAAACTTAGAAAATGCTAAAATGATCGCTAGGAATGGAGATAGAATCAGCAACATGACCAAAATTGAAATTGAAATGGACGAAAAAATATTGGAGAAAGCACAGTGGATGACCAAGTGGAAGCACTGTAGCTTGGATGAACTGATTGCTTCGGCGATTGAGCAATTTTCAATCGCCGAAGCTGCAAATTATCCTCTTATAGGGGGATGGGAGGATGAAGCCGAATTGGTAGATGAGATCCTAGCTGATATTATGAGAGATCGAGCCGCACACCCATTGAATCAAAAATTTGGACAAAGCACTACTTGATACGGATATTCTTTCTGAAAGCCGCAAACGGATAAATCAGCAGGTCGTCGCTAGGGCAACTGCTTATACAGCAGCTTTCAGTCACTTTACAATCTCGGTTGTAACAGTTACGGAAGTAATTAAAGGATGGCGTAAGCGTCAACAAGAAGCAGCTATTACCAAGTTTTTGGCAGATCTTGTCCCAATGGAAGTTTTGCCAGTAAACACTTCTATTGCCGAATTAGCAGGACGTATTTATGGAGATTTGGAACGCACGGGACAACCAATTGGTTTAGCCGATTCTATAATTGCTGCAACTGCAATCGATCGCGATTTAATCTTAATTACCGGCAATATATCCCACTATCAAAGGATTCAAGCTGTGGGTTATAGTTTAAAGCTGGATAACTGGCGATCTTAGAAGCATAAGGGTGTAATATCAAATCCGTTTGCATCTGAATTACTAATCTCTTCTCTTCCTCTGCGTCCTCTGCGCCTGGAGCGGTTTATTCATTCAGGCACAAACGGAAACGATATAACGAAGCGTATTCCCTGACACAGCTTGAGCGCAAGTAACCCAGAACACAATATTATAAATAGTGTCCGGTGACTCTATGCCTAATCCCCAATACTTATAGGTTCTATGAGCTTTGCTGAACTCGCAGCCCAGTTGAATGCTGGAACAATTTTGCCAGAGAGTATCGTCCTGATAACGATTCTCTTCGTCGTACTGGGTGACTTAATTGTCGGTCGGACGGCGTCGCGCTGGTTACCCTACGCAGCGATCGCAGGTCTTCTAGCCGCTGTTGTCGCCCTATACTTTCAATGGGATATCTCTAACCCGATCTCGTTTTTAGGTGGCTTTAACGGCGATGCCCTCAGCGTTGTTTTTCGCGGTATCATCGCCCTGTCTGCTGCCGTCACCATTTTGATGTCGATCCGCTATGTCGAACAAACGGGAACTTCCCTAGCGGAATTTATCGGAATTTTGCTCACCGCCACCCTTGGGGGTATGTTCCTGTCAGGCGCAGATGAACTGGTGACTATTTTTGTTTCCCTGGAGACGCTGAGTATCTCTTCTTACCTGCTCACAGGTTACACCAAGCGCGACCCTCGCTCGAATGAAGCCGCGTTGAAATACCTGCTGATTGGGGCATCGAGTTCGGCGGTGTTTCTGTATGGGGTTTCCCTGCTGTACGGATTATCCGGCGGCGAAACTCAGTTAGGGGCGATCGCGCGCGGTATCGCCAGCGCTAACGGTACTGGTTCCCTTGGTTTGGTGATTGCGTTAGTGTTTGCGATCGCGGGCGTCGCCTTCAAACTCTCTGCGGTTCCCTTCCACCAGTGGACGCCAGACGTTTACGAAGGTTCACCTACACCTGTTGTAGCATTTTTATCCGTCGGTTCCAAAGCCGCTGGCTTCGCCCTCGCCATCCGTTTGTTAGTCACCGCTTTCCCCCTAGTCGCCGACGAGTGGCGGTTTGTGTTTACAGCCCTCGCTATCCTCAGCATGATTTTGGGTAACGTAGTAGCCCTCGCCCAAACCAGCATGAAACGGCTGTTAGCCTATTCTTCCATCGCCCAAGCTGGTTTCGTCATGATTGGCTTGATCGCGGGAACCGAAGCCGGATACTCCAGTATGATATTTTACATGCTGGTTTACCTATTCATGAACCTGGGCGGCTTTATTTGCGTAATTCTGTTCACCCTGCGGACGGGAACCGACCAAATTAGCGAATACTCCGGTTTGTATCAAAAAGACCCCCTCCTGACTTTGGGACTCAGTATTTGTCTGCTGTCCTTGGGTGGCATTCCGCCCCTGGCTGGGTTCTTTGGTAAGCTTTACCTGTTCTGGGCAGGTTGGCAAGCTGGACTCTACGGCTTAGTGCTGTTGGGGTTACTGACAAGCGTGGTATCGATTTACTACTACATCCGCGTCGTCAAGATGATGGTGGTCAAAGAACCTCACGAAATGTCCGATACGGTCAAGAATTATCCAGAAATTAGCTGGAATTTGCCCGGAATGCGACCTTTGCAAGTCGGTTTGGTGCTGACAGTAATTGCTACTTCGATTGCGGGTATATTATCGAACCCGCTGTTTAGCTTGTCGAACAGTGCGATCGCGCGTACACCCATGTTACAGAGTGCGATCGTACAAGTCCAATCCCCAACGCCAATCTCGACAACTCAGGTTTTGCAGCAGACTCAACGCAATTAATCAGTCTGTAAGCAGGATATTAGATAAAAACGTCTGACTTTGCTGTCAGGCGTTTTTTTCAAGGTATATGGTAATGGGTAATTGGTAATTGGTAATTTTTCATGGAAGAATAGACGTGTTGGCAAAACACCTGGGGCAGGCAGGATGCCCACCCCACAAGAAAAGTAAAAAAGCAAAAATTAAAAGTTGAACCTCCTTACTTTTTGCTTTTATCTTTTAACATTTGCCTTGTTTTGTGGGGTAGGCATCTTGCCTGCCCAAACAGAAGATGCCTTGTTTTGTGGGGTAGGCATCTTGCCTGCCCAAAAAACAATTTTGCTCAAAAGGAAGAGACAAGAAGTCTAATGACTCCCCTCTCCCTCGTCCTTCTACCTCTCCCTAACTATGCAGCAATCACCCCGAAAAAAAATTTTGCGAATACTCACCTTTATCTTTCTGTTTGCAGGTAGCGCGGCACTCGTACTGGGTGCTTTAAACAATGGTTCGCAAGTCTCCCTCCTCAACTGGAAATCTGCTGAAGATGAACAGCAAACCCAGGAGAATTTAACCACAAGTTTAGAATTGTTACCCAATGGCAGACCTCAGTTATCGCCTCTTCCTACGGCTAAACAGGTTTGGCAATGCGAAGTGATTGTAGTTGGAGGTTCTTTGGGGGGAGTTGCAGCAGCATCTGTGGCAATGAAATCTAAGGCAAAAACTTGTTTGATTGAATTAACTCCTTGGTTGGGCGGACAAATTAGTTCTCAAGGCGTGTCTGCCATCGATGAGTCGGTCACAATGATGACCAAGAATAATTTTTCCCAAAACTGGAAAGATTTTAAGGGATTAATTAGAAAGCAACCCGTTAAACTGCCTGCTTGGGCTAAACAAACTAAAAAATTAGCCGTTGACGATATCAATAGTTGTTGGGTGGGGCGGCTTTGCTTTCCTCCTAAAGTAGGGGCAATGGCAGCCAAACAATTGCTAGAATCATCGGTTAAATTTGCAGGCGGTAGTCGTTGGGAAACTTCTACTGCTTTTAAAGGTGCCGAATTTGATTCTACAGGTCGTTTTATTACGGCGATTTATGCCGTGCAACGCATTCCCCGCAGTCCCGATTATGTCCCTAAAGGTCGCCCCTCCCAAGAATTAGATGACTGGTATTCTTGGTCGCCAAATCCGGAATTTGAGAAAGTACCGCTGCGTTTAGAAGCACCTCCAGGGAAAAGGTTAATTGTGATTGATGCGACGGATACGGGCGAGTTAATGGCATGGGCGCGGGTTCCCTATAGCTTGGGTTCGGAAGCAAAGGCAATTACGGGTGAAAAGCACGCACCGGCAAAAAGTAATCCCGAATGTACGCAGGCATTTACGTTTCCTTTTGTACTTACAATTAAAAATGATGACAAGGCAAGTTTAAAGACTTTAAATCAAATTAAACCGGAATATTCCAGAAGAGAACATCACCGGGAATTTTATTTAAAAGGGTATTCCATGTTTGAAGGTCGCAGCTTTTTTAAGTATAGGCGCATTGTCAGTCTGGGAAACGATGGGCGGTTTACTGGCACTCCAGTACCGGGGGATATGGCAATGGTAAATTGGGTGTTCGGTAATAACTGGAATTGGATGAATCCTCCCTTGCTTTTGACTGAGGAAAGGCTGATTCAAACCGGGCAATATCAAAATTGGATGGGGGGACTTTCTTTAAGTGCGCTGCGCCACGCAGAAGAACGGGCGCTGCTATTTTCAGAATGGGTGATGGAAACTCAAAGCAATCCTAAGTTTCCCCTCGCCCAGCTATCAGGTTCCGATTCGCCAATGGGTACGGTTTCCGGTTTAAGTATGATGCCTTATATCCGGGAAGGACGGCGAATTTTGGGACGCAGTGCTTACGGGCAAACTGAGTTTATGATTCGCGAACCTGATGTGAGAAATGATATGCAGGGGGGACGCAAATTTAATCCGACTGCTGTGGCGGTGACTCACTACGATGTGGATATTCAGGGTTGCATGTACCGCAATTGGCATAACCCTTGGGAAGCTGTTAGTGCTGGCGTTCAAGAAGATTTTGTCCATCCTATCTACATTCCTTTAGAAGCTTTGATACCCCAGGGAGTTGATAATTTACTGATTGGTGGTAAGGGTATTGCTGTTAGTCATATTGTTAATGCCGCTACTCGGCTTCATTACGGAGAATGGACTTTCGGCGCGGCGGCGGGGGGGACTGCGGCGTGGTTAATTAAGCAACCTCAACCAAATTTGACGCCTGCAGAAATTGTGCCGAAAAAGTTGATGCCGAAGTTGCATCAACACTTGAAGAAACATGGGCTTCGGGTTAGTTGGTAGTAGCGATACCACCTCAATCCAACATACTTACTTTGGTAAAGGTAAAAACACTCTAAAGTCAGAGGTAGGTATTGTTAAAGCTGCGGTTAAATATAAAAAAACCGCTGAAAAAAATCAAGTGAAAGAGGCAAAATTATGTTTAGCATTGGCGATTACTTGTGCAATCAAAAAACTGGAGAGATTGGTGAAGTTATTGGTTTCGGACACCAAATTCTCGATAGCGGTTATACGACAACGCTGAAAGTTTTAGTCGCTTCTGAAGATTCTGGTAGGAAAAGATTTGTCACTGAGGACTTGTATTCTGCCTGGACTATATGGTCGGACAAGTAATACTTTTATGGTTGTGAATCGATCCCCCTAAATCCCCCTTGCCAAGGGGGACTTTAACTATCAGATACCCCTTGCCAAGGGGGACTTTAACTAGAACAGGACTTACGCAAAGTTTTTAGATGTAGGGTGCGTTAGCTTTCTTCGTAACGCACCATAACTGATGCAAAGTTTTTAGATGTAGGGTGCGTTAGCGATAGGGTAACGCACTATAACACCATACAGGAATTACGCAGCAACTCCAGTAACGTACCATAACTGACGCAAAGTTTTTAGATGTAGGGTGCGTTAGCGATAGGGTAACGCACCATAACACCATACAGGACTTACGCAGCAACTCCAGATATAGTGGACATGGTGCGTTACACTGGGTT
Organism: Microseira sp. BLCC-F43; assembly: GCF_041929235.1. Classification (NCBI taxonomy): domain Bacteria; kingdom Bacillati; phylum Cyanobacteriota; class Cyanophyceae; order Aerosakkonematales; family Aerosakkonemataceae; genus Microseira; species Microseira sp. BLCC-F43. The sequence continues at coordinate 54,029 of NZ_JBHFNP010000036.1, read as the reverse complement.
AACGCACCCTACATATAGTTTTTAGATGTAGGGTGCGTTAGCGATAGGGTAACGCACCATAACACCATACAGGACTTACGCAGCAACTCCAGATATAGTGGACATGGTGCGTTACACTGGGTTAACGCACCCTACATATAGATAAGTTGCGTAAGTTCTGTAGAAGATACCCCTGGAAAAGGGGGACTTTAAACTGCTATAGAATCCCGGTTTCTTTAAGAAACCGGGATTCTATATTTGCCAACTAAACTTATGTAGATTCAATAGTGTTAGCTGGTAAAGAAGGTTTCGCGAAAGAACCGTAAAGTTCAACAAATCTTCTGAAGAGTAACATGGTTTCGTGAGTTGGAAGCGCATTTAAATTAACTAGGCGTTCGGTTCTTTCTGCTAGTTTTTGCAAGTACGGCAAGTCTTCAAAAAGTGTCAGACAAGCGGCGAAGTGTAAGAGTATTTGCAACAAGGGTTTAAACCAGTTTAAGTCGCTGTAAATATCAATAAACAACTTGTGTTCTTTATCGCTTATCGGTTCCACGTTAAACATGACGACGATTCGCTTATCGTTGTAAACCGGGATGTTGAGTTCAACGGTGTAAGGATTGTGCAAAATCAGGATAACTTCTACAATCGGTTGTCGCCAAATTCTCAAAGCATTGAAGGAAGAATCTAAAACGGTTTGAAATTTGATCGTTCCCCCTATTTCTGTTGGCTGATAATCGGTGACTTGAATTATCCTCAAATTGCCCAAACTAAAATAGTGGACGTGTTCTAAATGCTTCAAGTTCAACAAATGATAGATTTGACAGACATATGAAAAAGGCAAAACGTATTCTTGGCTAATCATATGCCGCTGTTTCAATCTAATTGGTTCGCGATAGAGCGTTATTTCCCTAAAGTCAGAATCCGGTTTATAGCTGGCTATTGTACCCAAATCGCTAATATTAAAACTTGACTCTGGTTTTAAAGATAACCATCCCAATAAAAAGAATGCCGCTGTGAATAATTGAGCTAATTCGATGGCAGATATGTATCCATCTGCAAAGGCAGCAATTGTTCTATCTGTAACTCCAAATAGCCAAGATGGAATCCCGATCAGCCAAACACCGTTTCTGAGGTTGCCTAAAAAAGTCGCCAGTTGTGCGGGTGGATTGTTTTTCATGAATTTATTCCTGGTTGAGGTTGAAGCAAAAAATAAACAGCAAAGTTTAGAGGCAAAATCTCAGCACTTGCCCTAGAGCTTGTTTAAATATGCACCCTTTACTTAGTCGCTATAAACTTCAGGTAAATAGCGGTAAAAAAGACCCGTGTTGCTTGTTATAAGAAATGTAAAATAATTAGAGTCATGTCGCCTTCTGTCGGAAGATCGGGATAAGCTTCTACCCAAAGGAACGGATTTAACTTTTAGTCAATCTATCTTCAGAAATACAAAAAGCTGGATAATAAGGGAGAAGTAGAAAATCCTTGCACCCATCTATAGTTGTGTTGTTTCAAGATTTCCAACCCTTAGCCGCGATCGCTACCACCCCCACCGCCGCCAAAAAGCTTTTGCCCCTGACTATAGCTACAGGTGCAACCTTGTGGATTCCGGAATCATTGACTGGATTTACTGACGCCTCTGGCGGGCAAGATGCCCACCCCACAATACAGGTGTATGCGGGTTCGCTCAAAACCCATCTAGCAACGATTTGGCATCAATATCAAGGCTTTATTTTTGGCTTGGCAACGGGAGCAGTCGTTCGCTTGATTTCACCTTTGTTGGAAGATAAATCGCGCGATCCGGCGGTGGTGGTAGTCGATGAAATGGGACAATTTGCGATTAGTTTATGCAGCGGACACCAGGGAGGGGCGGATAGACTCGCCAGACTTGTCGCCCTCCAAATTGGCGCAACGCCGGTTTTGAGTGGGGCATCGGTTGGGTTAGGATTGCCCGCAGTGGATATGCTGGGGGTTCCTTTTGGTTGGAGAAAAGGTGAAGGGAATTGGACAAAAGTGGCGGCGACAATTGCGAGAGGCGAACCTGTTGAGGTAATTCAAGAAGTTGGTTCTACTTTGTGGCAAAAGCACCTGCCAAAAGGACACCCATTTTATTTTGAAGCAGCAGAGGACTCCGGGAGCAGAGGAGCAGAGGAGACAAAAGATCTGCTTAATTCTTCATCCACAACTACCAATTACCAATTACCAATTACCAAATCCCGCATTTGGATCGGTTTTACCCAACGACGGTTTTCTCCAGAGTCTGAGTTGCCAAAAGTGCAATGGCATCCACGAGTTTTGTGGGTAGGAATTGGATGCGAACGGGGGACATCTAGAGAATTAATTGAAACGGCGATTGAGCGGGTGTTTCAAGCTCATCATTTGGCGATGGGTGCGATCGCAGGCATTGCCACAATAGATATTAAAGCCGATGAAGCGGGTTTGGTGGAATTATGCCGCGATCGCAATTGGCCTTTACAAACTTTCCCTGCTGAAATTTTACGCTCAATTGCCGTTCCCACTCCTTCCACCGTTGTAGAAACCGAAGTTGGCACCCCCAGTGTCGCCGAAGCAGCTGCTATTCTTGCCGGACAAGAATCTTGCCTGTCAATCGGAAATAGCAAACCAGCTGCTATTCTTGCCGGACAAGAATCTTGCCTGTCAATCGGAAATAGCAAAGCAGCTGATATTCTTGTGGGACAGGCATCTTGCCTGTCAATCGGAAATGGCGGGCAAGATGCCCACCCCACAATACTGTTGGTTCCCAAACAAATATTTCGGTTAGAAGGAGAACCCGGTGCAGTTACCGTTGCCGTTGCTTTAGCAGAAAAAGAATACACCGGGCGCACGGGTTGTTTATTTTTGGTGGGAACTGGTCCCGGACAATTAAACCAAATTACTCCAGCGGCGCAAACAGCAATATCGAGTGCGGATGCAGTCATCGGTTACTCTTTATATATCGATTTAATTTCCCCTTTGTTGCGTCCAGGTCAAATTGTCGAAGCGTTACCTATTACCCAAGAAAAGCAAAGGGCCCAAAGGGCAATTCAACTTGCGCGATGGGGTTTAACAGTTGCCGTTGTTTCATCTGGGGACTGCGGCATTTACGGCATGGCTGGATTAGTTTTAGAAGAGCTTCGTTTCGCAGGTTGGGATGGCATTTCACCAAGAGTTCAAGTGTTTCCAGGTATCAGTGCTTTGCAAGCGGCTGCCTCGCGGGTGGGTGCGCCTTTAATGCATGATTTTTGTGCGATTAGTTTAAGCGATTTACTCACTCCTTGGTCGGCAATCGAAAAGCGTTTAACTGCTGCTGCTATGGCAGATTTTGTCACGGCTTTGTATAATCCAAAATCGGCTAATCGTACAGAACAAATTGTCCGCGCCCAGGAGATTTTTCTGCAATACCGCGATCCGAATACTCCGGTGGCAATTGTTCGATCTGCTTATCGGCAAGATGAACAAATTAGTATCACGACATTGGATAAATTGCTGTCAGCGTCCATCGATATGCTGACGATTGTTTTAATCGGCAATTCTAATACTCGCAATCATGCCGAATGGATGATTACTCCTCGCGGTTATCAAATAGGCGAGAGCGAATAATCGAAAAACCCGGTTTCTTTAAGAAACCGGGTTTTTGTTAATTCAGATGCGTTCGCCCAGCGTGCCTCCAATTATACTTTGAGTGTTTAAACAGACATTAACCTCTAGTTAATCAACGCATAATTAACCTCAACTATAATTGAACGGTTTCTTATATTTAAAAATCAAAATATGAGAAGGCGAAATTTGCTGCTATACTCTCTATTATTCATAGCAGGCTGTACATTTGTTACCAATAATACCACAGGAAGTCAGCCCAAAAAGCTGCGATTTACAGTCACAGATGCCCTAGGAATGGAAGAGTTACAGAGGGATTATGGGGGATTGCAAGCGGCTTTAAAAGAAATACTTCAAACAGAAATTGAACTCGTTCCCGTCGAAAGTTACACCGCAGCAGCTTCTGCCTTACAATCAGATCAACTCGACTTTGTTCTCACAGGTCCATCAGAATATGTGGTCATGCGTGCGAGGACAAATGCCGTTCCCGTCCTCGGTATTACCCGACCCAACTACCGCACGGTTATCTGTGTTTCTGCTAACAGCAAAATTAAGTCGGTAACCCAGTTGAAAGGTAAAAAAATAGCTATGTGGAAAGTTGGTTCAACCAGCGGTTATCTTGGTCCGACAAAACTTTTAATCGATGCCGGATTAAATCCTCAATCTGATGTCAAAATTCTGATATTAGGAAGTAAGGGACTCCCCAGCTTACAAAAAGGCGAGGTTGATGCTTGGGGAGGGTCGGCTGTTAAGTACGAACAATTTCTGCAAGAGCAAAGTTTATCAGAAAGTTCATTGCCGGTGATAGCAAAAGGGCCATTGCTTCCCAAAGATTTATTTGTTGCTAGCAGCCAACTTGAACCTGAAACGCTTGAACGAATCAATTCGCTTTTAATTAAAAATCAGGAAAAAATCCTTCAAAGTCTTTCAACTGTCGAATCAGGTAAGTATAAAGGTTCTAATATAGTTCCGGTGAATGATTCTGAGTACGACATGATTCGCGAAGTTTATAAAGCTATCGGACAAGGTAATTTTGTTCAATAAACTTGGTCGCCAAATGTTCAATAGACAAACTTCCCGTGCAAAATTTTACTCAAACTGGGGCAAAAATATGTTCAGTCGCTTGAGTATTGCCAAAAAGATTGGTTATGGGTATGGATTGGCTATTGGAATATCCGTTTTAGGGACAACGATGGGTTTGGTTGTGGGAGAATACTACCAAAAAAAAGCCAAGCAACAACATGAAATTGCCCATCAACAGCAGTATTTGATTTACGATCTAAACATTAGCGTGCGGGAAATGCGATCCCATCCCCAAAGATTGATGAGTGTGGTGGGTCAATCAATTTGGTTTGACTACGAAACTGCCAAGTTTTTTACTGATGTGCGTCAAGTGAAAAAAGTTATTTCTGAATTTGAAACTTTTGTCGAAAACCATCCCGGTGAATTAGCAAGAAATGCGACGGATTTAAAACAATTACTGAACGGTTACAAAACAAATACAGACTCCTATACCGAGTTAATTAAAATCTTGTGGTCTCAAATAAATACAGCTAACGTAAAAGCTGATGAAATTGAGACAGCAAATCATGCAATGCTGAATTTTTACCGAGAAAAGCAAGCGACGGGTGTCAGCGTTCAATTCGATCGACTCAGCGAAAGTTTAAATCAAATTAAAAATGAGGCTGAAAGACAAAAAATCCAATCGGATATAAAGCTAGAAAAAGCTGAAAAAATCAGGGTGATAATTATTGGTTCGATTCTGATATTATCAGTGGGTATCGCTGCCATATTGGCGACGAGTACAAGTCGAGCGATCGCCAGTCCTTTAGTAGCAGTAACTCAAGTGGCAAATGCCATTATTAAAGAAGCTAATTTTCACCTCCGCAGTTCTGTTACAACTCAAGATGAAATCGGGTCGTTAGCAACTTCTTTAAATCAGCTAGTCGAGTGGGTAGAAGAGTATACCCTGGCGCTAGAACTCGCACGCAAAACATTAGAACAACGAGTAGAAGAACGCACCCAAGAACTTCAGGAAACACTCGAAAAACTCCAAGCAACTCAAACGCAACTGATTCAAACAGAAAAAATGTCGAGTTTGGGACAAATGGTGGCTGGTATTGCCCATGAAATTAACAATCCTGTTAATTTTATTCACGGAAATATCCAATATGCTAAACAATATGCTGAAGAATTGCTAGAGTTAGTCCAGCTTTACCAGCAGCAGTATCCCCATCCAACGCCTTTAATTCAAGCGCAAATAGAAGCAATCGATCTAAACTTTATCAACGAAGATTTTCAGAAAATCCTATTTTCAATGAAAGTGGGAACGGAACGCATCCAGAAGATTGTTTTGTCTTTGCGTAATTTCTCCCGCCTCGATGAAGCAGAGATGAAAACAGTTGATATCCATGAAGGAATTGAAAATGCACTGTTAATTCTAAATCAACGACTCAAAACCGGAATTGAAGTGGTTAAAAATTATGGAAATTTACCCCCGATTGAGTGTTATCCAGCGCAATTAAACCAGGTTTTTATGAATATCCTCGCCAATGCAATTGACGCCCTGGAAGAAGTAATGAGTAGCCGTAAAGAAAGCCCCAATTACCAATTACCAATTACCAATTACCCATTACCAACCATCCTGATTCGCACTGAAATAACTGGAGACAATTATATAACAATACGGATTTTAGATAATGGCCCTGGAATTCCACCAGAAATTAAAGATAAATTATTTGACCCATTTTTTACGACAAAACCCGTGGGAAAAGGCACGGGTTTAGGACTTTCGATTAGCTACCAAATCATCGAAAAACATGGGGGTAAAATTGAGGTAAATTCCGCAGTGGGTAAAGGAACGGAATTGGCGATCGCATTAACGATAAAAACAAAAAGCCGTCAGTTAGCTGCGGTTTAGAAACTTGAGAAACCCGGTTTTTCCAAAAAACCGGGTTTCTCGGCGAAGCGGAAAGCGATGGCGCATCAATCTTCTTGTTTAGCAAACTTAGAATTCAGCCAACTAGCAACTAAAGCCAAAACAATAGAAGTCATCAAAGCAGGGGGAAACCCTCTCACTTGAAAACCGGGTGCGAGAAGGCTAGTTAGCGAAATCGTAGTAGAGTTGATGATAAACACAAACAAACTAAAGGTGACAAGCGTGAGGGGAAATGATGTAAAAATTAATAACACGGGTCGGAAAATCGCAGTCACCAACCCCAAAATCAGCGCCGCGTAAATGGCAGCATTCGTGTTTCCGACGATCAAACCGGGTATAAAATTAGCTGAGATCAGCAGCACCAGCGCCGTAATCAGCCAAGTTGCGATAAATTTGCGATACATATCCCTGCTCAATTTTCAACTTATTCCAGGATTTTACAGAATCAACCAATGAAAGATCGCGATTTAATACAATTAAACGTTTTAACGATGATTTTTCGGCAACTGGCGGCGTTACTCCTAGCGCTAATCCTCTGCTGCTTTCCCTCTCCAGCACAAGCGTACCCCTATCCGCCACCCCTGTCGTTCAGTAACGCACAACTGCGGGGGCGCGATTTTTCCGGTCAAACGCTACAATTGGCGGAGTTTTCCAATGCGAATTTGGAACGGGCAAACTTTACAGACGCCGACTTGCGAGGCGCGGTTTTGAGTGCTTCCATATTGCTGGCGGCGAATTTGCACGGGGCGGATTTGACCAACGCCCTTGTCGATCAGGTAAACTTTACCAATGCCGATCTGAGCGATGCTGTTTTGGCAGAAACCATTTTGCTGGGGTCGATCTTTGACGGCGCGAATATCGCCCTTGCTGATTTTGGCGAGGCAATTTTGGACCCAACTCAAATTAGACAACTTTGTGCCAAAGCCAGCGGCGTGAATTATAAAACAGGTGTACCAACTCGCGAGTCTTTGGGATGTCGATCAAACGTTTAGGTGTAATAGGCGGTGGACAGTTAGCTTGGATGATGGGGAACGCCGCCTCGTCCTTGGGAATTGAATTGGTGATTCAAACTCCCCATCAAACCGATCCGGCAGTGTCTATTGCATCGGATACAATCTTTGCTGCCGTTGATGACGCCTCGGCGACCGTCAATTTGGCACGTCGCTGCGAGGCGATTACGTTTGAAAATGAATTTATTAATCTGGGCGCGTTAAGGTTGCTAGAAGAGTCTGGCGTAGATTTCCGCCCCAGATTAGACTCAATGGCTCCATTATTAGATAAATACGACCAACGCTCCTTTTTGCAGGATCTAGGTCTTACCGTGCCGCGATTTGTCGCTATCCAGCAAGTACCACTTCCGGAACACGAAAGGTATACCGATGAAGAACTCGCAGCAATGGAAGCACAGGAGAAGGATTTTATTCCCCCACCTCCTCCCGAACCCCTACCCGACACCGATCCCCGACTTGTCATAAAAGTGCGACGCCTGGGTTATGACGGTCAGGGAATCTTTATCGTGGAAGAAAAAGAAGAATTCTGGAATGTTTTGGATGAATTGGGACAAACGCCCGCAATTTTAGAACAATTTATTCCCTTTGAGCGGGAATTGGCGGTTGTTGCTGCTCGTTCCCAAGAAGGTGAGATTGTGGTTTATCCGGTGGTGGAAACTCAACAGGAAAACTATGTTTGTCGGCGAGTGCTGGCTCCGGCTGATATCTCGTCTGCTGTCAAGGAGGAGGTAGAAACGATCGCGCGCAGGATTCTAGATAAATTACAAGCAGTCGGCGTCTTCGGCATCGAGCTATTTTTAACCCCAGAAGGTCAAGTAATAGTCAACGAAATCTCCCCCCGCACCCACAACAGCGGACACTACACGATCGATGCCTGCAAAACCTCCCAATTTGAACAGCACCTGCGCGCCGTCTGCGGTCTGCCCCTGGGCGAGGTAGACTTGCTAAAACCCGCTGTCATGGTGAACTTGCTCGGTTACGAGCATTCCCAAACCGAATACTACAGCCTCAAACGGCAATTAATCGCCGCCATACCCAACGCCCGCATCCACTGGTACGGTAAAACCGAATCTCGCCCCGGACGCAAACTAGGTCACGTCACCGTTTTGCTCGACGAACCATCGGCAAATCAACGGGACCAACTGCTGGAACTCGCTCGCCAAGTCGAGTCTATCTGGTACGGGGATCAACAATAGGAAGACGCGGCGAGGGGGAGACGCGGTGAGGGGGAGACGCGGTGAGGGGGAGACGCGGTGAGGGGGAGACGCGGTGAGGGGGAGACGCGGTGAGGGGGAGATGCGGTGAGGGGGAGACGCGGTGAGGGGGAGAATTCTTGGAACAGATTCCCCGCGTCACCGCGTCGGGAGCGTCACCGCGTCCTCTTCTCCAACTGCTTTCCCGCGATAAAAATTTTCCCCTTCCATGCCAGGACACCCTATAATGGAATACAGGTTCTCCTACAGCGTTGGTGACTGCCAATAACGTTTTTTGATCTATGCTCGAACAATAAGGGAACCAAGATGCTTTAGTTACAGTAGACCGGGCGAAAGTACCCGGAAACTTAAAACAGAAGCCAAGCGTACCCACCTGGTTTAACCAGGTCATAAACTGAGGTAAAACGGCGCTGCGGGAAACCAAAAATAATCAAAATCCTCTGTCCGCAAGACAGGGGATTTTTTGTCATATTTTGTATAAATTGAGTCGAATAAACTTTACAATAAGCGCTACCATAAGTGAAATTCTATTGCACAAGGGTTTGAAGCTCAACGTTTTATCGCAATGGCAAACCGTGACAGCGTTCCCAGCCGATATATTTAAGCTGGATAACGGATTAACGATGATTCACCAATACATCCCCGCCACACCAGTCGCGGTAGTTGATGTATGGGTAAAAGCAGGCGCTGTCAGAGAACCAGATCGTTGGTCTGGAATGGCTCATTTCCTCGAACACATGATCTTTAAAGGCACTGACAAAGTGCCTCCAGGGGCATTTGACCAAGTGGTAGAAAATACGGGCGGGATGACCAATGCCGCCACCAGCCACGATTACGCCCACTTCTTTATTACCACGGCAGTCCCGTACCTGGAAGATACCCTGCCCTATCTAGCAGAACTGCTGCTGGGTGCATCGATCCCGGATGATGAATTTGAACGGGAACGAGATGTAGTGCTGGAGGAAATTCGCGGGGCTTATGATAACCCAGATTGGTTGGGTTTCCAAGCACTGCTGGAAGGCGTTTACCAGTGTCATCCTTACGGGCGTCCCGTTTTGGGAACGGAAGAAAAACTTTGGCAGCACTCGCCAGAAGACATGCGCCGCTTCCACGCCAGTCACTACCAACCGGAAAACATGACCGTGGTGGTGGTGGGGGGAATTAGTCAAACGGTGGCATTAGAACTGGTGAATCAGTCGTTCCAGAATTTTACGACTAGATCTGATTGTCCCCGGTTTGAGGCAGAAGCCGAACCGCCGATAACAGAAATTCGCCGCCAAGAACTATGTTTACCCAGGTTAGAACATGCCCGCCTGATGATGGGTTGGGTTGGTCCAGGGGTCGATCAAATCCGCGATGCCTACGGTTTGGACTTAATCTCGGTATTGTTAGCAGAAGGGCGTGCTTCTCGTTTAGTCAGGGAGTTGCGGGAAGAATTGCAATTGGTGCATGGGATTAGCAGCAGTTTTTCGCTTCAGCAAGATTCGAGTTTGTTTACCATTGGCGTACATTTAGAACCGCAACACCTGGAGAGAGTGGAAGCGCTGATATGCTCACGCCTCTTAGAGTTGCACAACCAACCCGTAACCGACGCCGAACTAGCACGGTGCAAGCGCCTGCTGTGCAATGACTACGCCTTTTCTACCGAAGCGCCCTGTCAACTCGCAGGACTCTACGGCTACTACAACACGATTACCTCTGCTGAAATTTCAGTCACTTATCCCTACCAAATACAAAGTTTTCAGCCGTGGGATATCCAGCAACTAATCCAGCAGTATATTTCCCCAGAACGCTATGCCGTAACTGTCCTAAAACCGTTTTGAGAATTTCAGATTTGAGATGGCAGATTTCAGATTGGCAATTAAATTAAAATCTGCAATCTACAAAATGGGGATATTAGGTAGAATTAAAATCCGCAATCGGCAATCGGCAATCTGCAATATTCAGAGAGTTAAAATGGAAAATTACGTGAATCAACAGGAGAGAAAATCTCTACTGAACCGCACGCTACAGCGAACCGTTTTAAAGAATGGCATTACAGTTATCGCAGTGGAAAATCCCGCCGCCGATATTATTGCAGCGCGGATTTTTGTCGGTGCTGGGAGTCGGTGCGAGTCAAGAGAAAAAGCCGGGTTGTCTCACCTGTTGGCATCGGTTCTGACTAAGGGAACCCCAGGACTAGATGCAGCGGAAATTGCCGAAAAAGTCGAGTCGTTGGGCGCTAGTTTAGGAGCAGATACTACCGCAGATTATTTCTTAATGAGCGTGAAAACAGTTTCGGCAGATTTCCCAGAAATGTTGGAATTGGCAGCCGAATTGTTGCGAAATCCCACGTTCCCCGCATCAGAAGTAGAATTAGAACGCCGCTTGACTATTCAGGCAATTCGTTCGCAACAAGAACAGCCGTTTACCATCGCGTTTGAACAGTTGCGCCATGCTATTTACCAAGATCATCCCTATGCTTTATCGAGTTTGGGAGATGAAACGACGGTATCGCAACTGAGTCGCGAGGATTTGCGACGGTATCACGGCACTTACTTTCGCCCCGATAATCTGGTGATTACTATTGTCGGTCGCATTGTACCGGAGCGCGCGATCGCATTAGTAGAAAAAGTCTTGGGCGACTGGGAACCCCCGTCAACCAGTTTACCTGTCCTGTCGCTACCAGCGATCGCTCCCGCGCCCCGCAACAGCTTCGTCAAGCAGCAAACTCAGCAATCGATTGTGATGTTGGGATATCTCGCCGCATCGGTCAAAAGTCCCGACTACGCAGCGCTGAAATTGCTCAATACTTACTTGGGAAATGGTCTTTCCAGTCGCTTGTTTGTAGAATTGCGGGAAAAACGCGGCTTGGCTTATGAAGTGTCGGCTTTTTACCCCACGCGCTTAGATGAGTCCCACTTTGTAGTTTATATGGGAACCGCACCGGAAAATACGGCGATCGCTTGCGATAGTCTGCGCGCCGAAGTCGATCGCCTCTGCCAAACTATTTTAAGTGCCCAAGAACTGCAAGCGGCTAAAAATAAACTGTTGGGTCAGTATGCTTTAGGTAAGCAAACCAACGCCCAAATTGCCCAAGTTTTAGGCTGGTACGAAATTATCGGCTTGGGAATTGAGTTTGACGACAAATTCAGCGATACCGTCGCCGCCGTTACCCTTGAGGAAGCGCAAGCCGTCGCCTGCCGCTATTTTATCGAGCCTTATCTATCTTTAGTCGGGCCAGCTGAGCAGGTGAGCAAGTGAGCAGGTGAGCAATGTAGGGAGGTAGGGGCGGGTTTAACGAAATATCTCGTGGTTCCCCACTCAATGGTTGGTAAAACCCGCCCCTACTACCGGACTCGATATGAGCAGGTGCGAGATCAATCCAACCAGAAGGTAAACTCTGATCGAGGAGTTATGCTCGTGGATTGGAGGTAGTATCTTGAGTTTACTAAGAAGTAAAAAGCATTTCTTGCCCCTGCTTGGGAACAATAACGCAGACAACAGACAAAAAAAAGCAACCCGATTGTGGCAGTGGTGTTTTTCTTTTACCTTTTTACTTTTTACTTTTTACGTGCCTCAGGGTATTGCCCAGACTGCGCCTGTCACTAGCGGCACAAGACCCATACTGAGAAAGGGGAGTGAGGGAGCGGCTGTATCGGAATTGCAAGCAGTTCTGAAACTGTTGGGGTATTATACGGGCACGGTTGATGGAGTTTATCGTGAGAGTACAGCGCTCGCAGTGACTCAATTTCAACGCGCCGCTGGTATCACCGCCGACGGAATTGTTGGCGCTGCTACTTGGCAGCGACTGTTCCCCCAACCCTCACCGCCGTCACCCTCCCCATCTGCCGCAACCCCTTCAAATGCGGCTTCTGAACCGTCCTCCCCTACCAACCAACCAGCAACCAACAACCAGGCGGCGGCAAGTACCCCACAACCTGCTATCAGTAATTTACCCGTTTTGAGAGTAGGAACGCGCGGCCCTGCCGTATTTTGGTTGCAAACGCGACTGCAAGCCACCGGGTTTTTCCGCGGTCCGGTAGACGGTATTTTTGGCGAAGCAACCGAAATCGCTGTCAAAGCGGCTCAAGAAAAATTTCGCCTTCCCCCCGATGGCATTGTCGGACCTGCCACTTGGAGGGTTTTATTGCCTTGACCTATCTAATTGATCGGTCTTTTGTTGCACCAACGCGGGTAGGGACCCATCGGTAAGTTTTGTCGTTTGTCTCAAAGTCAGGACTTACGCCAGAAGAAGCCAGAAACCCCGTTTCGACCGTCGTTCGCGCCAGCTAGGGTATGCATATCTCTGATTCCCAAACCCACGATTTTTCGGATCGCCCTTTGTTTTTTTGCCTAAGTCCTGTAGGTAAAAACTACTATGAACCGCAATTCATATTTGGGATAAATTGTCAAGACTATTAACAAACACTTGGTTATTTTGACAAAGTTAAAAGATTATAAAGTTTAGTAAATAGTGCTTGTTTGGCAAAAAAGAAGGTGCTAACTTAAAAAACATAAGGCACAAATGAAAAAGATCTTCAACCAAAAAAAGTCTGGATTTAAGCCTGTGCCTACCCGCTCTAAATCCAACGCAACTAACGCTCGGTTCAAGCTTCATCGTAAAAGGGATATAGCGTTCGGCATAGTGTTTTTGACCTAGTGTTTTTGACCTAGTGTTTTTGAACGCTCCAGAGTAACTGTCTGAATCGACGGAGGTGAGAAAAAAGTCGGAAAGCGAAAGTTGCGCGTCAAGTCCACCTTAGTTGAGTTAAATCGCTGCTTTATTTGGAATTAGCTTCTTATTGTTCGTTTCACCTCGAAGTAAAACCCGCCTAAGTCTACTCAGTCTTTCCTAAAGTAGATGGGCGGGTTTAAAGTTTTAGGATGGGTAATGGGTAATCGTTAAATAAAGCTAGCAATTAGCAATTAGCAATTAGCAATTAGCAATTAGCCGAATTACCGTAACTTCTGGGGGACAAAACAGGCGTCCGGGTAGATAGGTTCCCAAACCTCGATTGACGTAGAGTAGGTTTGTGCCAACTCTATGCAGTCCTTGCGCCCATTCCCAATGGCGAACAACTTGTAAACAAGTGCCGAGATTAAATGGCAAAATTCGCCGCAGTGGTTGGGGAATGTAGCGGAGAATTATTTTGAGATTTCGCATATAATGCACCGCAGGACCTAATCCGGGAAGCCAGATTTGACCGCCGTGGGTATGTCCGGAAAGTTGCAAATCGACCCGCCAAGCCCTCAATATCTGGGCGGTATCGGGATTGTGGGATAATACGATGCGGGGAATATTTGGATCTAGTTTATCCATTACCGTCGCGGGTAAAAATTCTTTTGACCACTTATCGGCGATTCCTACCAATGCTAATCTTTCTCCCAAGGGGTAAGCGACTTGATTGCAAAGGACAGAGATGCCGATGCTACTCAAAGCGTTGGTAACTTCTGCTTTTGAGTGGCGATAATAGTAGTCGTGGTTGCCTAAGACGGCATAGATTCCGGCGCGACTTTGGAGGTTTTTGAGTCGCGACACCAGGCGGTGAATCGGTTTTGGGTCATCGGTGACGTAGTCGCCGGTGAGTAGAACTAGATCTGGTTTTGCTTGATTGCTAGCTTGTATCGCTTGTTCTAGCAAGTCATCAGACAGTCGCAGACCATCGTAGTGGAAATCAGATAGTTGTACTAACGTCGTGCCTGCTAAGGATGGGGGTAAATCGGCGATCGCAACCGTTATCTGTTCGATACTCAACGCCCCGGTGAGGATACTGTGCATAATGCTGCTGCTTGCTTACTAGAAAAGCGCCTCCAGCATAACCTATCGGTCTTACTCCTTTCCCGCCTGAAGAATATCTATTTAACTCAAGTTGCTAGTTATAAGTTGCAAGCTTGGTAATTGGTAATTGGATTCATTGGCAGTCTCAAGAGTGGCAATTACCAATTACCCATTACCTATTACCAGTCCGCAAAGGATGTAAATAGCCACTTGCGTTATTTATTGAACCGCCATAGACGCGCCAGCGGCTTCCCGTAGGGTAGACGCCAAGAACGCCAAGAAAGAAGAAAGTAATAACATAGCGATCGCCAGGGAGTAATATACCTTTAAGCGAGCGCTCGCATCAAACTAAAAAACCTCAAGAGCAGGTTCTGCAATTTCTGATTTTTAGCGTATTTTTGCTTAGTTAGCAGCAGTGCTGCCTTGCTATTCACCTCCGCCAGGGTCGGGTATATGTGGATTATACCGCTGAGGGCAGAAACTTTTAAATTGTTCGACATTGCCAAAACAATTTCGTGGAGTAATTCTCCGGCGGAAGCACCTACTAAATGAGCGCCGAGAATTTCTCCATTTCCCCTAGTAATAATTTTAGCAAAACCTTTCGTTGCGGCTTCGGCTTGGGCGCGGTCAACTCCAGCGAATTCTTGTTTTAGCACGTAAATATCATCTCCATATCGCTCTTTAGCTTGCTTTTCGGTTAAACCAACTCGCGCTAATTCTGGATCGGTAAATGTTGCCCAAGGAATGACTCGATAATTTGCTTTAGTGACGGGAAAAAATAAGACATTTTTTAGTACAACGCTCGCTTCATAACCAGCAACGTGGGTAAACTGGTAGCCGCCAATCACATCGCCGCAGGCATAGATGCGCGGGTTGGTTGTTTGGAGTTTTTCATTGACGCGAATTCCCCGTTCTCCTAATTCTACACCAGCCGCTTCTAAGTTAAGCGATTCCACATTAGGCATCCGTCCAGCGGCGACTAAAATTTCATCTACGGTAATTTTTTGGGTCCCTGCCCATAGGTGTTTTTTACCATCGATTTGTTCAACTCGTTCGACGCGGGTAGCGGTGATAACGCGAATGCCTTCTGATTCTAATTGTTGCTGAACTACTAATGCGGCTTCTGGGTCTTCTTTGGGTAAAAGATGGTCGCTACTGGCAATAATTGTTACTTGTGAACCCAGTCGAGAAAACGCTTGCCCCAATTCGCAGCCAATTGGTCCACCGCCAATTACAGCAAGGGATGAAGGACGTTGTTTGAGAGAAAATACTTGCTCGTTAGTTAGATAACCGGCTGCTTTTAGTCCCGGTATGGAAGGGATTTTAGGACGCGAACCAGTGGCGCAAGCAAACGCGCGTGCTTTGAGTTGTCTGTTGTTGACTTCAAACGTTTGTCGGTCGATAAATTGACCCGATCCAAAGATAACTTCGACCCCTAAGGATTGAAACCGTTCTGGGGAGTCGTGGGGTTGAATGGCGGCGATCGCTTTTTGCACGTGTCCGTTAGCGAGAGCAAAATCAATTTCCAGATTTTGGCAGTAAATGCCAAAGCGGGCGGCATTTTTGACCTCATAAGCAATTCTTGAAGCGTGGATGAGGGATTTACTCGGAACGCAGCCATACCAAAGACAGTCACCACCCAAGCGATCTCGTTCCACTAGGGCGACTTTGGCTTTTAGCTGCGCCGCCGCCGCCGCAATTACCAAACCACCAGAACCCCCACCAATCACCACCACATCGTATTCCACAGCCATAACAGCAGTCTCCTAATTTTTGTTGCTGGCGTCAGCTTTTATTCAATCCTGATAAAATTAGACTGAGCTGAAAATGAGCCTAGCACTGGTTAAGGTCAAGAGCCTCCATTCCTGAGCAAGCAGTCAATTGCTGCTGTTGGAAGAGCTTCAATCCTTGCCTTGCCGGTTTGATTGACCCTCGGTCTGATATTATTTAACTCAATTCCCACAAAAAAGGCAGCAAACTTTTAACTTATGGGGTTGACTTTGGCTGCCATCTGTAGCGTAATAGGATGTTGTCATCTGGGAAGCTTTGTTATCCGTGCAAAAATCAACTCAAGTTTTGATAAATCTTTGCAAATAGCGACTAATGGTTTGGGTAGCTGGGCAAAAATTATACGGCGATCGCTACACTATCGAAAGATATTTGGGGCAAGGTGGTTTTGGCGTCACTTATCTGGCGACGAATAAAAAAGGCGATCGCGTTGCAATCAAAACCCTCAAACAGGAGGTACTGACAAATCCAAAACTGGCAGCGTACCGACTGAAATACAAGCTGAGTTTTCGGGAAGAAGCCTTGCGGCTAGCGCTTTGTCGCCACCCCCACATAGTGCGGATAGAAAACGCTTTTTATGAGGGAGAACTGCCTTGTATCGCCATGGAATACGTCCAAGGAGAGGATTTACGACAACGAGTGAAAAATAACGGCGCCCTCGCCGAAATCGAAGCGTTGCGCTATATCTGGCAGATCGGTCAAGCATTAATCGTCTTGCACGATAAAGGCATGTTACATCAGGATATCAAGCCGCCTAACATTATGGTGCGGCAAGGTAAACCGGAAGCGGTTCTGATTGACTTTGGCATTGCACGGGAGTTTATCCCCAATCCGAGCAATTATCACACGACAAGTTATACGGGAGGGTTTTCCCCGATTGAACAATATGCCCCACAAGCGAAACGCAACGAGTGTACCGATGTCTACTCTCTAGCGGCGACGCTGTATTATTTGCTGACGGGTAAAGTACCGACTCCAGCTCCCGCTAGAGCGGCTAAACAGCCTTTAGTGCCACCGCAGGAATACAATCCGAATATCAGCGCTCGCGTCAATCAAGCGATTCTCAAGGGCATGGAGTTTGAGCCAGAAAATCGCCCCCAGTCAGTACCAGAGTGGCTGGAATTATTGGGCGGGATTGCACCCCAAATCGTGCCAGCACCGCCTGTTGCACTTGAGGCGATTAATCCACCGCCACCACCGCCAGTGACGCCTGTGGCGATCGCGCTAAAACCAGATTACACAAAACTGCAACGGTTGCTAGCCGCTAGAAAATGGAAGGAAGCTGACTTAGAAACTGAAATTGTCATGCTTCAAGTCGCTAGAACCGATAAAGACGACTGGCTTAACTTAGAATTGATCCACAAATTTCCTTGGGAAGACCTGCGCCAAATTAACCAAATCTGGCTGTACTACAGCAAAAGTCGCTTTGGCTGTAGCATACAAAAGCGCATTTGGCAAGAACTTGGCGGACAAGTAGATTATCAAACCGAGCGGAGTTTGGGCGATCGCGTCGGGTGGCGGGTCAACAATACCTGGCTCAACTACGACGACCTGACTTTTTCCCTCAATGCCCCTACCGGACACCTCCCAGCAAGGGGATCGGCATTGTGGGCGCGGGGCAGCGTTTTCTTTGGTTGGGCGTGGTGGGTATTTTTTGATCAAGCGATTTTATCGCGATCAGATAATTTAAATAATCCGCCAAATTCGATTCGGGGTGTAGCGCCTTGACGGGAAAATGGGATTGGGTAAATTGAAATTAGCTAGCGCGATGTTGGCGATCGCTATCATCGCCACCAATACTCCTGGGGTTGCCCAAATTGTCCCCGATAGCACCCTGCCGCATAATTCCAGGGTTACCGAAGCGGGCAATACTTTCACTATTGAAGGAGGAACTAGCGCCGGGGGTAACCTTTTCCACAGCTTGCGGGAATTTTCCCTGACCACTGGATCTGAGGCATTTTTCAATAATGCTTTGACGATTAATAACATTATTACCCGCGTTACTGGAGGGCAAGTTTCTCACATTGACGGGTTAATTCGTGCCAATGGAGGGGCGAATTTATTTTTAATTAACCCCAGCGGCATTATCTTTGGAGCGAACGCGCAATTGAATATTGGCGGTGCATTTATTGGCAGTACTGCCGATAGCATTCGCTTTGCCGATGGCAGCACTTTCAGCGCTAAAAATCCCCAAAATCCACCTTTGCTGACGATTAACGTCCCGATTGGCTGGCAATTTGGTTCTCAGCCAGCCAATATTATCAACCAATCTCAACCCGTTGGCTTGGCAGTACAACCGGGTCAAACATTAGCACTTATTGGTGGAAATGTCAACTTAGTTGCAGGTTGGCTGACGGCACCCCAAGGGAGGATAGAACTGGGGAGTGTAGGGAGTAACGCTGAAGCCACCCCATGCCTAAAGGCGAGGGGGTTCTAATTCGCTTTAAACCTCTTCTTGACTCTCCCTATTTCTAGGTACAACACCCAAGATCTCAGTATCAGGAATTAGAACTTTCGTGGCGACTTGCTCTGACTCTGGAGGTTTTCCAAAGGAAGAAGGAACAATTCCTCCTAATCGCAAGTTATTTTCTTCGGTCGCCTGTCACGGGGCCGCCATCAGGAGCGCTTGGGCACCCGACCAGGCAAGATGAGCGAGGTCTACTTGGAGCAGGTCATTGTCTACAAACCTCGCCAAAAATGCCGAGTACAAGTCTCTTTGACAGAGAACACCACAATTGCATTTGTGGACTCTAGTCATTAGGCTTTTCTTTTTTACAGTTCCGCATTGATGGCAAGTTTGAGATAGTTTGGTTGTTTTGGTGGAGAATTCGACCACGTTGACGCCAGCACTTTCAGCCAAGCGTTTTAGATGAGATACGAGTTCTCCCGGCGCGCGCTTTCCTACAGATTTTCCAAACAGTTTCTGGAATGCTTTGTAGGATAGCTTCTCTAGTTTGATTGTGTCACCCAACCTCAGAATTTCATGCACCAATCTCCCGTGTAACGACTTGCGATGTGCGGCTAGCTTTCTTTCTAAATTAGCCTTGGCACTTCTTGCAGATCTGTAAGACTTAGAATCGTTCCATTTTTTGTCGCCTTTTTTGACGGTTCCTTTTTTCTGCTTTCCCTGGCTGTCAACAAAATCGCTATTGTAATTCTCTGGATTGTTCGCCCTTCTGGATCTTTCCATTCGCCTCTGAAGTCGGCGGATTTGCTTTTCTTGTGACTTCAGTTGGGGGGCAAATAAATCTAATTTTGCCCCAGTCTCTCCAACTATCGCTATTGTTGATGGCCCAATATCTAATCCGACTACCCCAGAACCAATTTGATTTTTGGGTTTGATAAAGGGTTGACCTTCACAAATTAATTGCGCGTAGTAGCGAGTCTGGTTATTTAAGCGTCGGCGAACTAGGCGCACGTACTTAACTCGACTGTTCAATCCGTGCAGGATAACCGGATCGTTGCCTTTAAGATAGGGCTGGAGCTTTAGCTCAGAACCCCACACCAGTGCTTGTTGATGCCAACGAATCCCGGTTGTGTTCGTTTTCCCTTCCAAAGAATCTAACTGACTCTTCCCCTTGAATCTGATTTTCTTGGCGAGGCCGAAGGCAACTTTTTGCGATGCGTTAAATGCCCTCGTCGCCAGTTTCTGCGCTGTGTTGGAATCTATATGTTCCCCTATCCAGGAACGTCTAACTATGGTAGCGAAAGTATGTAGGTCGTACTCGCTGTACTTGTAAACTTTGTTTGCATCAGCAAAGGCGGCATATCTTCCCTTTTTGTTGCCTTTAATCTTTTTAGCCTTTTGGTACAGCTTTGATTGCTTAACCAATCTCAATCGCCGCATTGCTTCGCCCAAACAGGCGTTGTAAAGTTGCCTGCCAGCTTCAAATCTAGACAGCAAAACCCTCTCATCTATAGCCGATACCACCAATGGTATTTCGGTTACAAACGAAAGGGTTTTTGTTTTCTTGCTACAGTTTTGGCTGGTCATTGACGATAACGACGTTGACGTGCCACTATTATATAGCAAAAAACTCTAATCAGTTTAAAACTAATAAGAATATCTTATACTGCTGTCAATACCACATAGTGTGGTGTCCGAAGTATCGCCGAAAGGTTTTGGTTAACGGTGTTGATACTCGCCTGAAAGAGATTATCCAACAGGTGGCTGCGGAGACAAAGTGCGACATTATCGAGCTTGAGGTTATGCCAGATCATGTCCATTTATTGATTAAGATTGACCCGCAATTTGGCGGACAGAAGGTAGTTAAACTAATGAAAGGTAGATCTTCTCGCTACCTGCGTCAAGAATTTCCTTGGCTTAAAAGTAGGTTGCCTACCCTATGGACTAATTCTTATTTTGTCGCTACTGTGGGTGGCGCTCCACTTGATGTGGTTAAGAAATATATCGAAAATCAGAAGTGGAAGCCCGGAACTTGACTGCGATTAAAATCGCTTTTCAAGCTTCCTCCCCATGGTAGGCGCCAGGGGATAAGAGCGCGCGTTTTCGGTGAGGTTAGTATAGCGCCCGGTTGGGTTTTCGGCTATCTTGGGGTGCAGAACTTTGGGGATATCCAACTGTCGCAACAAGCGGGAGTCGTGACAAATGGCGGCGATATTCAGGTGCAGGGGAGGAGATTGGAAGTTGGCGATCGCTCGCTGATCTCCACTTCTACCCTGGGTTCCCTACCTGGGGGAAATCTTACCATCCGCACCACCGATGCGGTAGAGATAACCGGAACGGGAATTCCCCTGTTAAATCAATTTTTGGCTGGAATTCCCGCCACTTTGGCAGACGAACAAAGCGGATTGTTTGCTAATAGTTTTGGGTTTGGAAGAACGGGCAATTTAACGATTGAAACTGGTAACTTAACGGTTAGGAATGGCGGGATGATTTCAGCCACCAATTTTTACCCTTTGACAGTAGAAGCGGGAGGAAATTTAACTGTAAACACTCCCCATACAGGTACAGTCCAACTCAACAACGCTGGCTTAATATCGGGAACGTTCGGGATGGGAAAGGCAGGGGATTTAACGATTAATACTGGCAGATTGAGGGTAGACAATGGAGCTTTCATCTTGGCGATTACTTTTGGCTCAGGTGCGGGGGGAAATATTAGCATCAATGCCAAAGATGCCGTAGAAACAATCGGAATTGTTTCCAGAGAACCGTTTCGCAGCGGCATTATTGCTTCGGTTGGATCCAGAGGAGTTGCCTTGCAACCGACAGGTCAAGGGGGAGATGTAACGATTAACACCAATAGGTTGCTTGTGCAGGATGGAGCGGTTCTGTCTGCGGGTTCCTACGGTATCGGGCGGTCGGGAAATGTAACCGTGCGTGCGACGGATGTGGAAATAGTTGATTCGCCTAACGTTCAAGTATCGGGTACTTTAGACGCTACGTCTCGCAGTCTGGGAGATTCAGGGGATATTTTAATTCAAACGAATCGATTGCGGGTGGGAGGAGGAGCGGATATATCGGTTACTGCTTTTGGTGAGGGGAAGTCGGGAAATCTGACTGTTAATGCTTCTGAGTTTGTAGACTTGTTTGGCGCGCGGATTAATCCTGCTAATCCCAGGGATTTTAGTCGCAGCGGACTGTTTGCCGCCACCGAAGGCATCCAAGATGGGGGTAGCATTACCGTTATTACTCCCCGTTTTAGCGTCAGGGATGGGGCGCGGGTATCCGTTTCTACTCGCGGTCGGGGAAATCAAACCGCTCGCGGGGGACGGGGGGGGAAATCTCAACGTGATTGCCAGCGAGTCGGTAGAACTGAGGGGAACCAGCGCAGACGGTCGATTTGAGAGCGGGTTGTTTGCCCTTTCTGGAGAAGAAAGACCGAATATCGCCGCCAACGAAGCAACGGGGGATGGGGGAAACTTGTTTGTGGAAACGAACCAATTAAATGTGCGAGACCGGGCGGAAATTTCCGTGAGTGCCAGGGGATCGGGAGCAGCGGGGAATTTGCAAATTCGCGCACAGACGATCGCTCTGGAAAACCGAGGTCGGATTGCCACTGCCACCGCTTCCGGCAGTGGGGGGAATATTAACCTGCAAGTGGGGTCTGTGCAGTTGCGTTCGGAAAGCCAAATTGCCGCCGCTGCCGGGGTTACTGGTAATGGAGGGAACATTACCCTCACCGCCGATACGGTTGCGCTTTTAGAAGGAAGCGGCATCAACGCCAACGCTTTTAAAGGAAGTGGAGGTCAAATCGGCATATTTACCCAAGGTATTTTTATCGGTTTTGGTAGTGGGATCGCTGCCAGTTCCCCATTCGGCGTCAATGGCATCGTCACCGTTAATACGCCCAACGTCAATACCAGTCAGGGATTAGTCGAATTGCCAACTCAGGTGAGGGACAGCAACCAAGTCATCGTCGGGTGTAGAGCGGCGTATGGCAACTCTTTTACCGTTACCTTCCGCGGCGGTTTACCAGAAGACCCGACGACAACGATTCGAGGTCAGACCGTTTGGCGCGATTTGCAAGATTTTACCGCGATGGGGGAAAGAAGTATGCCGGATCAAAAAGACGGGGAGAGGGGGAGACGGGGAGAGGGGGAGACGGGGGGACGGGGAGAGGGGGAGAGGGGAGAGGGGGAGAGGGGAGAGGGGGAGAGGGGAGAGGGGGAGAGGGGAGAGGGGGAGACGGGGGAGACAAGGGAGAGGGGGAGACAAGGGAGAGGGGAGAGGGGGAGACGGGGGGACGGGTCGAATTCTGGAGAGACATTCCTCGCCTCCTCTTCCCCCGCGTCCGGTGCGTCCGGTGCGTCCGGTGCGTCCTCTTCCTTGTCCCCTCCCGACCGAATTGTAGAAGCAACCGGCTGGATAATTAATGCATCCGGGCAAATAGAATTGGTAGAACATCTGCCTCAAAGCACTCCCAATTGTTTGGGATTTTGATGGTTAAAAAGTCGGAAAAGTCGGAAAAGTCGGAAAGGTCGGAAAGGTCGGAAAGGTCGCAAAAGTAGGAAAAAAGCAGCTTTACCTAAAGTAATAAATGAGAGATTGGTAAAAGAATAAGGGAAAGTAAGAAAATCAGGACTTACGCTTGGGCGACCAAGAAACCGGGTTTCTGTTCCAGTTGCCAAACCAAGGATTTTTCAGAGAAACCCGGAATATGAGCGTAAGTCCTAAAAATCAAAATATTTTTGTTTGCCGTTGTATTGACGGCAAAGAACTATATAGTCATAATTAGTCGCAACAGAATCTTATATCCTCAATTACTCAAATGCCTAAAGTAGTCTCAATACACTCTTATCGGGGCGGTACTGGCAAATCCAACTTTACCGCCAACCTTGCTACCACCGTGGCGCTACAAGGTCATCGAGTTGGTGTAGTAGACACCGATATTCAGTCGCCGGGAATTCACAACCTTTTCGGTTTGGAATCGGAAACTATGAACAAAACCCTCAACAACTATCTGTGGGGACAAGCACCCATCGAAGATACAGCCTACGATGTGAGTGCCAATATCGGTTTAAATGGGAATGGCAGTTTGTTTTTAGTTCCCTCCAGCGTCAAAGCAGACGACATTTCCCGCATCTTGAGCGAGGGATACGATGTCAGATTGCTCAACGATGGTTTTCGCAAATTAGTTAAAAATCTTCAACTCGACTACCTGTTCATCGACACCCACCCCGGTTTGTCCAAAGAAACCTTTCTGACGATTGCAATTTCCCACGTTTTAATATTAATTCTGCGACCGGATAAACAAGACTACCAAGGTACGGCGGTAACTATCGATGTGGCGCGGCAGTTAAAAGTTCGCAAAATGCTGTTGGCAGTCAACAAAGTCTTAAAAACTATGAATTTTGACGCCCTGAGGCAAAAGATAGAAGCTACTTACGACGCTTCCGTAGCGGGGATATTTCCCTTATCGGAAGATTTAGTGCAACTGGCAAGCAACGGGGTGTTCTGCGTGCAATTCCCCGACCATTACGTCAGCAATGAATTTAAAAAAGTCGCGCAGCAGATTATGGAATAAACCAAAATCCAAAGGCGAAGGCAAACTTTAATGGTAAATTCTTCCAACTATCTATGGCAGAAAAACACGATCTGAGAGCGCTAGCAAGTTCAATTCAGGCAGTCGCTTCGCCGTTTCGCTCCTATTTGAGCGAATTGCACGAAAAATATCGATATTTGAACGATGGTACTGTAGCTGATTACATTCCCGAACTGGCACTGGCAAAACCCGAATGGTTTGGTATTTGTGCGGTGACAGTGGAGGGTCAGGTGTTTGATGTTGGGGATGGGGACAAACAGTTTACAATTGGGTCAATTTCTAAACCCTTTATCTATGGCTTGGCGCTGGAAGATCGCGGGCGGGAATATGTTAATAGTAAAGTCAGCGTCGAGCCAACGGGAGAAGCATTTAACTCGATTGTGTTGGATGAAAAAACCAATCGGCCCTACAATCCAATGGTAAATGCAGGAGCGATCGCCACCACAGACTTAATCAAAGGAAACAGCGCTACGGAAAGACTTAAGCGCATTTTGGAGATGTTCCGCCGCTATACGGGGAGGACGCCAGATATTAACGTGCCGGTGTTTTTGTCAGAGAAAGCAACGGGGAATCGCCATCGAGCGATCGCATATCTAATGCTCAATTTTGGCATGGTAACCGACCGAATTGAGGAAACCCTCGACCTGTATTTTCAACAATGTTCCATCATGGTCAACGCTCACGACTTGGCAATGATGGCAGCTACTCTTGCTAACGGAGGCATTAATCCAATTAGCGGGGAACGTGCGATTGATGAACGTTACGTGCAAGATGTGATTAGTGTCATGCTTACATGCGGCATGTACAACTATTCTGGCGAATGGGCGTACCGGGTAGGAATGCCAGCAAAAAGCGGCGTTTGCGGCGGAATTACTGCCTTAGTTCCCTCAAAATTGGGGATTGGGACTTTTTCGCCACTCGTAGATATCAAGGGAAATAGTGTCAGAGGGATCAAAGTTTGTGAAGACCTCGCCAGAGATTTTGGGTTGCATCTATTTAATGTGGCAAAACCAGAACGAGATTTAAAAGACTGGGTCGAAGGAGGCGATTCGGTAGATAGTTGGTAAGTCACTCAGGATTGTTCCTTACCGAAAAACTTGCATGAGGGACCCTGACTTTAGACCTTGTCGTTACCCACATCTCACGCCTTGTCGCTCGCCATAAAACCCGCCGGGGAATAAAAGCCAAAGTCGATTCAAATGGACTCGAAAGATTTCTTTAGTCCATGACGTGGACTAGAGCTACTCGCTGTGGGATTTCAATCTCCGGGTGGGTTGACGGGGAAAGGGTCAATCGGATTCCTGAGAAAATGTGGGTAACGACAAACCCTTTAGGGGTGGGGAGTGTCAATTTCAATCTATGCCAAACAAAACTTACCCACGACGAAGCCATCACCAAAGTTTCTGCGTCTATCTCTAGTTCCTTGCGCCACGATTTTTCACAGAAACCCGGTTTCGACCGTCGATCTCTGGTTCCGTTTCCCAAGGATTTTTCGGAGAAACCGGGAACTTGCGCGTAAGTCCTACCAAAGATAGACAGCCGTGCATATTCCCAGGTTCTTCCTGATACAATACCGATGCAACTGGACAATATATTACAAATTTGAGGAGCAATCAAATGACCGGGAACTACTACTTAGAGCGAATGCGAAACCAAACTTTTCAAGCCATAGATGGTTATGACCCAACAGCTAACAAAGTCTTCCACGAAACTTTGCAACATCATTTTCCTGGGGCGTTGCCGATGAAAGATTACATGAAACAAACCTATAACTCTCTTGATAGCTATGGATTTGAAGACCAAAACACAATGGGAATGCTGGCAATTTGTCGGGACGAAATTGCCGATGCCTTATGGTATGAAGTGGTTAAATATTGGGGCAAAACGTTTAATTGCTGTAGTTTAGCTGGGTTCGTGTTGATGGGAAAAACCGGATTAGCAGCAGCAACAGACCATACCCCGATTTTTGACGGCGTGCGTCGCTTTACTTTTTATGCCATGCCCCATATCGCAATTTCCAAAACAGGAGAAATTGGCAAAGTTTACCGAGAAGGTATCCACAAAGCTTCTCATGCCTGCGGTGCGTTAGAAGCAATTGTTAAAGAACTAGATTCTGGATTTATTAACCTAGCAACCGATATGCAAGATATCGAACAATCGATTATACGGCAGAAAATTTTATCGACTATTAAATATGGCGAAAAACCGAATTTGGTAGAGATAACTAAGTTGGCTTGTCGGGTTATTTCCCAGGATGTAGAGAAGCTGTTGGGAACTTTAGATGCTGCGATATTCAAATATGCAGTGATGACGGGGATTCAAATTCACGGCCCAATGGACACTCATTGGATCTATCCCCAGGATTTTTATGTGGTGGGTTCCGATCTCCGTAATGGGAAGGAAGAAATTGAGGTGTTTCAGATAGAAAAGCAGCCAGTATAGGGCTGACGGAAAGAAACCCGGTTTCTCTGACGGTTTCTCGCCAAAAAACATCCAGAAACCGGGCTTATTTATGAATAAAGTGAATAAATTGTCAAGGTTTTATACCTCGGCTTACCCTAGTTTTTCAATTAAGGCGCTGACTATGAATATGGTACAAATATTTGGAGATTTTATTGACAATCTTCCCATTTGTGAAGATTATTTGGATATAGGTTTTTCAGCGGGTTCTCACACGATTAAGAAGCGGTGGAAAACGAATCGATTATCCGCGCACTTTGTGGCTGATTATTTAGCAGTTTTTCTGCCAGTAAACGATGAAGATCCAGGCAAGGAAAGGAGAAAAGAACAGTGTAAAGGGGCAGTAGCTTACATTGCGAATGAGTTATTAGAAAATTCGATGAAGTTTCATATCCCAACTGGAAAGTCACCAATGAGGTTTGGCATTCACTTCATGGAAGATCCAGAACTGAAAATTATCTTGTTCGCTAGCAATGCGATCGCACCGGAAGGCAAGGATAAATATCAGACATTTATTCAGGAGTTAATCGCCTCCGATCCGCAGGAATTGTATATCCTGAAACTAGAGCGCAGCGCCGAAGATGAAGAAAATCAGACTTCCGGATTAGGTCTGCTGACGATGATTAATGATTATGGAGCAAAAATCGGTTGGAAATTTGAGGCGATGTCGGATCGTCCCGATGCGATTGCAGTGACAACAATGGTTCAGCTTAGCTTATAATTAAGCCCATGTTCAGAACCAGTTCAGCCAGGAGAGCAAAAAACAATGGCAATGCAAGAAATTAAAGGTGAAGACTATAGCGTGCAATACGATCCAAACTCGGTGACGTTTTATTTCCAAGGCGAACTCAGCTTGGGTAGCCCCCCAGAGTATGCACCGATTGCCCAGTTGTTAGAAGATGTCCTCAATCAAGCACCATCCACGATCAACCTCAACTTAAAACAATTGGAATTTCTCAACAGTTCCGGCATCAGTATGCTATCTAAGTTTGCGATCAACGTTCGTAAAAAGAAAACGACTGAAGTTGTAGTAATGGGGTCAACAGAGATTCCTTGGCAAGAAAAATCCCTTGCAAACTTGCAAAAACTGCTGCCTACCTTGCAACTACAACTAGAGTAAAGCCAGGTTAAATTTCCAGCATGACTGAACTATCCAAAGAGGAATTACTGGCACAAATTGAAGATCTGAGTCGGCAACTGACAGAAGTCAATCAAGAAAAAGCCGACTTAGAAATTCTGCTGGAAACGATTACCGAACATTCCAAGGTGCAAGCATTCAATCAGGAACGAGAATCTCAGGGGTATTCACCTATCCAGGTGGGTATGGGAATTCATCTTGGTCATATGATGGTGGGAGTGGTGGGAGAACAGGATCGACTTCAGGAGGATACCCTATCAGATACAGTTAACCTTACCTGCCGCTGGGAGGAATTGACCAAATACTACGGGGTGTCAATGGTGATTTCTGGCGATGTCCTAGAAAGATTGAGCCATCCGGAGCAATATAAAGTCCGATCGATCGATCGCGCAATCGTGAAAGGAAGAAGCCAACCCATTACCGCCTACGAAGTTTTGCATGTAGAAACCGAGTTCATTCAAACTTTAAAACTGCAAACATTACCGGATTTTGAGCAAGGATTTGACCATTACCGCAATGGCGATCTCAAAGCAGATCAAACCTGTTTTAAGCAAGTGTTGAGCGCCAATCCGCTGGATAAAACTGTAAAACTCTATCTGAAGCGAATTGCACAGCTAGCAAACCAGGGCATCCCTAAAAATTGGCGCGGTATCTGGGTATTTACAGAAAAATCAGGGTGTATAAAGAAATGAATGAACTATCTAGAGAGGAATTACTGGCGCAAATTGCAGATCTAAATCGGCAAATCACCGAAGTCACTGAAGAAAAAGCCGACTTAGAAATCATGATGGAAACTGTTACCGAACATGCTACCTACCTGGAAAACCAAATCCATCAGAAGAATAAACAGATGCAAAGCTACATCCAGCAGGTGGAAAAGCTGACAGATGCTGCTGCTGCGGTGGAAAACAACAGCTTTGAGGCAGGAAATTTAAAACAAGTCGCTGCACGGGATGATGAACTCGGTCATCTGGCACGAGTATTTACTCAGATGGTGCAAACGATCAAAACTCGCGAGCAAGAACTAGCTACGGCAAAAGAGCAACTGGAAGCGGTTTTAAATGCCGTTCCTGGTTCCATTTCTTGGATTGATTCGGACGGGTTATACATTGGCGTGAATAGCTATCTCGCGGAAAGTTGTAATCTTTCCCAAGATGCTTTTATTGGTAAAGAAGTCGGCTTTCTCAAAGGAAGATCTGATTTCGCAAATTTTATGCGCCAGTTTTTAGCAAGTACGCAAGAATATGCTTCTCAAATTGTTGAAACGTCGGTCAATGATACTGTGAAGTATTACTTAATGGCGGCGCAGAAATATCAGCAAGGTAACGCAACTGTATCTGTGGGAATTG
Source organism: Microseira sp. BLCC-F43 (assembly GCF_041929235.1). Taxonomy (NCBI): domain Bacteria; kingdom Bacillati; phylum Cyanobacteriota; class Cyanophyceae; order Aerosakkonematales; family Aerosakkonemataceae; genus Microseira; species Microseira sp. BLCC-F43. Next base: position 24,795 of record NZ_JBHFNP010000036.1, on the reverse strand, counting down.
ATGTAACGGAACGCAAACGAGCGGAAGAAGCTTTACGCATTGCTGAAGAAAAATATCGCAGTATCTTTGAAAACGCGCTGGAAGGAATTTTTCAATCTAGTCCGGATGGGCATTATATTAGCGTTAATCCAGCAATGGCTCGCATTTATGGTTATGAATTTCCTGAAGAAATGATGGCAGAGGTGAAGGATATTTCGACTCAAATTTATGTCGTTCCTAATGGGAGAGAGGAGTTCCAAAACTTGATGGAAGAATACGGCGAAGTCAAGGATTGGGTATCTCAAGTTTATCGCAAAGACGGCAGCAAAATATGGGTTAAAGAGAATACTAGAGCAGTGCGCGATCGCTATGGTAAGTTACTCTACTACGAAGGCATTGTCGAAGATGTCACCCAGCGCAAGCAAGAACAAGAAGCCCTTAAACGTCAATTGCAAGAACTCCGCATCGAAATCGACCAACAAAAGCGCGCGCGCGAAGTCGCAGAAATTACCCAAGCCGATTACTTTCAAGACTTACAAGCAGAAGTGGGAAATCTCGATATCGATCAGTTTTGGGAAAATTGAATTATCCAAAAAAGAAAGTCGCTCGCAGGCAGGATGCCTACCCCACAAGAGTTTCCTCTCGTTCCCAGGCAAGAGCCTGGGAACGAGTGAGGGCAGGCTCTGCCTCCTCACAAGGTGCAAGCTCTAAGTTTTCCTACTTTTCCTAGTTTTCCTACTTTTGAGTTTGAGAAAAATGGGGAAAAAAGATCGAAAAAAAATTTATATATGAAAGTATAAAAAAAATAGGCTCTATGATATAGATCGAGTTTGTTGCATTACTCAATCTTAAAGAGAACTAAAAGCAGCTGCGAGGCGTCCGGCATATAAAACCGAAAGGAGCGATCTTCAAAACGATCGCAAAGATGGATATTGAAGGCTATGGCGAAGGTTAACCAAACAGGCAAAAAACAACGTCCCTGGGGTGGAGGAAAGCGCAACAGGAAGCAAGTCTTGGCGGCATATAAGGCGTTGCCGGTTTACTTTTTGCTGGCTGTGTTGGTGGTAACAACTGTTGTGCCTGCGATCGCCACCTCCCCAACTTCCCCACCTGCGGTGCAACAAGGCGCGGGTATCGCCCAGCAGTTAACGGCATCGCAGTTGTGGCAACGGGGAAGATCTCGCTACCAGGCGGGACAGTTTCGGGAAGCTGCAAGCCTTTTTGAACAAGCGGCGCAGGGTTATAGTGATGGCAAAGACAACCTAAAGTTGGCGCAAACCCTCAATCACCTTTCGTTAGCCTATCAGAAGTTGGGACAATGGCAGCAAGCGCAGCAGGCAATTGAACGCAGCATCAATCTATGGCAAAGTATTCAGGAAATCGATGCCAAAGGTACTGCGGTTCTGGCGCTTGCGCTCAACGTGCGGGGTAGAATGCAACTGGCTGTGGGCAACACCGAAGCGGCATTAGAAACTGGGAAACAAGCAGAAGCAGCTGACGCCAGTGCAGGTAATGAAAGCGGAAAATTGGGTAGCCGCATGAACCAAGCGTTGGCTTTGCAAGCATTGGGGCAGAATCGGCGCGCGCTCGATTTATTAGAACAAATTAACGCACAGTTACAAAATCAACCGGATACGCTGCTCAAAGCCGATATTTTGAGGAGTTTGGGCAATACCCTGCAAAGGATTGGCGATTTAGTTAGAGCCAAGCAAATTTTAGAGCAAAGTTGGGCGATTAGCGATAAACTGAATTCCCCAGTCGATACTAGCGCTACTCTTTTTAGCCTGGGGAACCTTGCCAAAATCTTCCAAGAATATGAGGCAGCACTGATCTACTATCAAGAAGCAGCGAATCTGGCAGCTGATGACTTGACAAAAGTGCAGGCGCAACTCAATCAATTAAGTCTTTTTGTTGCAGTTCAACAGTGGTCGGAAACTTGGGTGCTTGCTGGCGAAATTCAGACGAAGTTAGCTAATTTATCACCCAGTAGAGATGCGGTTTATGCCAGGGTAAATTTCGCCGAAAACTTGATGAAAATGCAGCCAGTTGAATTAGTAAAAAATGACCAATTACCAATTCCCAAACGAGAGATTGGTCAAATATTAGCAACGGCGGTGAAGCAGGCGAAAGAATTAGGCGATCGCAGAGCGGAAGCCTATGCTTTAACTCAAGTTGGAAAGCTATACGAAAAAAATCAGCAGTGGCAAGATGCCCAAACTGTAAGCGAGCAAGCGCTGCAAATTGTACAGGGAATTGAAGCGGATGATATAACAGCTCGTGCGGCTTGGCAACTGGGTCGAATTTTGAGACAACAGGGGGATATAACGCGAGCGATCGCAGCTTATGAAAGATCTTTTAATAGCCTGCAATCTTTGCGAAGCGATTTAGTAGCAATTAATCGCGAGGTTCAGTTTGAGTTCAGAGAAACAATCGAACCCGTTTATCGAGAATTCGTCAGCGTTCTATTAACACCTCTCGATCCCCCCAACCCCCCTTCACAAGGGGGGCAGCAGATCCCCCCAACCCCCCAAGGCATTGGGGGCAGCAGATCCCCCCCTTGGCAAGGGGGGGCAGGGGGGGATCTCGCAAGCTAACCTGAAAAAAGCTCGCGAAGTTCTTGAAGCTTTGCAACTGGCAGAATTAGATAACTTTTTTGGCGATGCTTGCCTGAAAACTCAGCCGGTTCAAATCGATAATATCGATACAAAAGCGGCGGTTATATATCCGATTATTTTAAGCGATCGGTTAGAAGTTATCCTCTCCATTCCGCACCAACCCCTGCGCCATTACACTACCCAACTATCTAGGGAAAAAGTAGAAGCTACTCTCAAACAACTTTACTCTTCTCTTTCTCCTGGTTATCCCAACGACGAGCGTTTGCGCTTCTCCGATCAAGTTTATAACTGGTTGATTAAACCGGCGGAAACGGTGTTAAGTGGCAGCGATATCAAAACCTTGGTGTTTATCCCCGATGGGTTCTTCCGCAACTTGCCAATGGCTGTTCTTTATGATGGAAAACAGTATTTAATTGCTAAATATAACGTTGCCCTCAGTCCGGGATTGCAGTTATTTGCTCAAGGATTGAAACAAGAAAAACTTTCCGGATTAGCCGCTGGATTGACGGAAGCACGCCAAGGTTTTAAACCCCTGCCGGGAGTAGCAGAAGCAGTGGCAGAAATTAAGCAGGAAATTACCTCGAAAGTGTTGCTGAATGGGGAATTTACTAACGAGAGTTTTAAAAAGGCAATTGAGAGCCAACCTTTCCCCGTAGTTCACTTGGCAACCCACGGTCAATTTAGTTCTAACCCAGATGAAACATTTTTGCTGACTTGGAGCGCTCGCATTTCGATTAAAGACTTCGATCTGCTGTTCCAAAACAGAAATTTGGTCGGCGGCGAACCGATTGAATTATTAGTCATGAGTGCTTGTCAAACAGCTACAGGCGATAACCGTGCTACTTTAGGATTAGCCGGATTTGCCCTGGGATATGGTGCTAGAAGTACTGTAGCAAGTTTGTGGTCGGTGAGCGATGAATCAACAGCTAACTTGATGAGCGAATTTTATCAACAGCTGATCGCTAATAAGGGGGTTAGCAAAGCGGAAGCATTGCGACAGGCACAACTGAATGTGTTGCAAAATCCCCAATTCAAACATCCTTATTTTTGGGCTGCTTTTGTTTTAGTGGGAAATTGGTTATAAATTAAAAGGAAGGGACTGCAATGACTAACTTAGTTTATCAAACTTTCCTCTCTGCCAGCGTTACCGCAGCATTAGTCATAACCTCTAATGCCGCAGGCGCTAATTCATCCCCTCAAACGGGAGAAATTTTACCAAATAATTCTCTCATTAGTATGCAGTTTGCACTTCCAGGGGATGCGGTTCCCAAAACTAGCGTGGGAGGCGGTGTGCGCGGGAATGTGCAATTCACGCTCCCAAGTGGTGCAACTCCCAGAACCAGCGTCGGAGGGGGCGTGCGCGGGAATGTGCAATTCACGCTCCCAAGTGGCGCAACTCCCAGAACCAGTGTCGGTGCAGGTGTCCGAGGTGAAGAACACCCCGAACTAACGGCTTTGGTTCCGCCTACCAAACAGGGACACACCGTATCAGCGCGTCCAACTATTTTTGTTTATTTGCCTCCCATTGGCGCAGAAGAAGCCTTTTTGAGCTTACAAGACGAAGAGGGAAATCCCTTCTATAAAGTAACGGTTAAGGTTCCTGCTTCTGGAGGCACAATCGCGATTACACTACCCGCAGAAGCGCCAGAATTGCCAATAGGTAAAAACTATTTGTGGTACTTTGCTCCGATTGAACCGGGGGGAATGCTCCGACCTGATAATTATGCACTCGTAGCCTCAACGGTGAACGAGCAAGCATTAGCTTCATCTCCCGTCGAATTGGCAACTGCTTATGCCAAAGCTGGTATTTGGTACGACACCTTAAAAGTGTTAGCAGATGCTCAACGCTCCCAACCTGATAATCAGACCTTTGTCAAGGAATGGGGAGATTTATTAAAGCAAGTGGGATTAGAAGCGATTGCTTCCCAACCCCTTGCAGATTAGAGATAATAGATAGCCTGCCAACAAGATGACGCTCTGACGCTCGCTTTGCGGGGACGCGGGGAGTTTTTTAACAATCCTCTCTGCATCGCGAGCGTCCTCTTTGAGTGGAAACGAGAAATCAGATGTGGAATAAAACCAAACAAAAACTGAAAGAATGCCAAGGAACGCTGATAGTTACTGCCTGTATAGCTGGATTAGCAATCCTAGGGAGTAATGCCGGACTTTTTCGCATTTTAGAATGGGTGACTTTAGATCAATTCTTTCTCATCCGTCCTCAAGAACCCGTTGACAAACGCATTGTTGTTGTCACGATTGACGAACCCGATATCAAATACGTCAAGCAATGGCCCATGTCAGATCGGGTGATGGCAAGAGTTATTCGCAATATTAACGCTCAACAACCCAGAGGAATTATTATTGATGTTTATCGAGATTTGCCCGTCGAACCCGGACATCAAGAACTGGTAGAAATATTTAAAAATACTCCTAATTTAATTGGGATTGAAAAAGTTGCAGGCAATCCGATTGCGCCGCCCCCCACCTTGGCTAAACTGGGTCAAGTCGGGTCTAACGATATAGTCGCAGATACCGATGGTAAAATGCGACGCGGCCTCGTTTTATTAGGCAAACCTGATGGCAGTTTGAGTCAAGGATTAGGCGTGAGAATGGCATTGATGTATCTAGAAAAAGAAAAAGTCGAGCTAAAGGAGATCGATGCCGATAAACAGATATACGGTTTAGGTAAAGCTAAGTTTGTTCCCCTGTCTGGTAACGATGGACAGTACAACGAAGCAGACATGGGAGGATATCAAATTCTGTTGAATTATCGGGGTGGACTCGACCGTTTTAAGCATATCTCCATGACCGATGTTTTGGAGAATCGAATTCCTGGGGATTTAATGCGCGATCGCTTGGTATTTTTCGGATCAAAAGCACCCAGCCTTAATGATAATTACCGCACGCCTTACAATAACAACTTGTTTGCCCCAACTGAGTTAATGCCGGGAGTAGTTATTCACGCCAATTTAACCAGCCAAATTCTCAGTGCAGCATTAGAAGGTCGTCCCATGCTGCGAGCTTCAGCTAAACCGTTCAATTGGCTATTAATTGTCTTTTGGTCTGGTTACAGTGCAAGTCTCGGTACGCTCTACATTAAGAGACGCTTGGTAACAGTAATAGGGATATTAATCGCCGGATTAATTATCGTAAACAGTTCCTATATTGCCTTTTTATCCGGTTGGTTAGTGCCTGTATTTACGCCTTTACTGGCGGTAGCTGGCGCTGCTGTAGTCAGCGTCGGGCAAGTGCTGTGGCAAAACCTCATGCTTTCCTATCGTCAATTAGAAGATTACGCCCACACCCTGGAAGACAAAGTTCAACAACGCACCGCTGAACTAGCAACGGCGAACGACCAACTCGCTAATGCTAATCAGGAAATTACTAAACTTAACGAAAAATTGAAAGCGGACAATATCCGCATGAGTGCCGAACTCGATATCTTGCGAGAAATGCAGCAGTTGATTCTGCCTAAACCCGAAGAAATGGAGTCAATTGAAGGATTAGATATTGCCGGATTCATGGAACCTGCTGACGAAGTCGGCGGCGATTATTATGATGTCCTGCACACAGATGGCGTGGTCACAATTGGCATTGGCGATGTCACCGGACATGGACTCGAAAGCGGCATTTTGATGGTGATGACTCAAGCGGTTGTTCGCACCCTCAAAGAAATACAAGAAACCGACCCGGTGCGCTTTTTAGATACCCTCAATCGCACGATTTATAAAAATGTTCAGCGGATGAACTCTGACAAAAACTTGACGCTGTCTATCGTTAATTATGCGTTTGGTAATATTAGTATTAGCGGTCAACATGAGGAAGCAATTGTTGTGAGAAAAGGCGGTAAAATCGAGCGCATTAAAACGACTGATTTGGGATTTCCCATTGGGTTAGATGAAGAAATTGCTGATTTTATTAGCCAGACAACAGTGGCATTAGAACCGGGGGATGGGGTGGTGCTGTACACCGATGGTATCCCGGAAGCCAAAGATATTAATAAAAAATTCTATGGTCTGGAAAGACTTTGTGAAGTTGTTTCTCTTAATTGGCATAAAAGTGCCGAACAAATTAAGCAAGCAGCGATCGATCACCTGCGGGAATTTATTGGAGAACAAAAGGTGTTTGATGATATTACCTTGGTGGTTCTCAAGCGCTGCGATGAGGAGAGGTTGGAAAATTAAGCGGGATCGATCTTTAAAGTGTAACTAACCTAACTTGGCTAATAGCTAATGGCTAATGGTAGATCGGGCGTTGCTAAAAACCCGGTTGCTTCGTTGACGATTTCTCGTATCGCCCCTTGTTTCTTTGCCTAAGTCCTGAATTCGTTATATGCTAAGTTTCGCCACCTTGATGATTGCAATTGTCATCGGCTTTGGGAGCGGTCGATAAAATTAACAAAACTTTAGCTCAAAAAATCTATTAAAAAAATCAGAAACAATGTATAATGCGAGCATAAATTTTCCAGGGAAGCCTTTGCCATATTTATCTGTCAAGGAACAGATACCATTAGTGCAATGGTAAGCGATTGGCTAATTGCTAATCAAAAAGATACTAGCTAAAAGCATTGAATAAACTATGACTATGATGACAATTCCTGGCTATCGCGTCACCCAGCAGTTGTATTCAGGGTCCAGAACCCAGGTTCATCGGGCAATTTGTGAATCAGACCAAACAGGAGTGGTACTCAAACTGCTATTGAATGAGTATCCCACCTTCAATGAACTGGTGCAGTTCCGCAATCAGTACACGATTGGCAAAAATCTCGATTTGCCAGGAGCGATCAAGCATCTGAGTTTAGAAACCTACCGCAATGGTTTTGTACTGGTGATGGAGGACTGTGGCGGCGTTTCGCTTTCTGATTACATCACCTCTTTAGGTGATGGGGAAAATTCCCCATTTACCGCTCCTGGTATCTTAAGCGAATTTCTCAATATTGCTATCCAAATTGTTCAAACTCTAGAAGGACTCTATCACAACCGAGTTATTCACAAAGATATCAAGCCCCAGAATATTCTAATTAACCCCCAAACTAAAGAAGTAAAACTAATTGACTTCAGTATCTCCTCCCTATTACCGAGAGAGAACCAGGAGATTACTAACCCCAATATGTTGGAAGGAACGCTAGCGTATATATCCCCGGAACAGACAGGAAGGATGAATCGGGGTATCGACTACCGCACCGACTTTTACTCTCTAGGGGTAACGTTCTACCAATTGCTCACCGGAAAACTTCCCTTCGAGTCGGATGACCCACTCGAGTTAGTCCACTGTCACATTGCCAGACACCCGACTCCCCTAATCGAAATCAATCCCGCCATCCCGCAGGTATTAAATGATATGGTGATGAAATTGATGGCGAAAACGGCTGAGGAGCGCTATCAATCAGCTTTTGGCATCAAGCATGACCTGCAAAGGTGTTTAGAACAATACTCAGCTACAGGCAGTATCGCTCTGTTTGAATTGGCACAAAGGGATATCTGCGAGCGCTTCACGATTCCCGAAAAACTTTACGGCAGAGAAACAGAAGTGGCAACCCTGTTAGCTGCCTTTGACAGAGTTAGCTCTGGAAGCACCGAGATGATGTTAGTAGCAGGTTTTTCGGGGATTGGAAAAACGGCTGTAGTTAATGAAGTTCATAAACCAATTGTCCGGCAACGCGGTTACTTCATTAAAGGGAAATTTGACCAGTTCAAGCGCGATATTCCCTTCTCTGCTTGGGTACAAGCATTCCAGAATTTGATGCGGCAATTGCTCACCGAAAGTACTGCCTCTTTAGCAGCGTGGAAAGCCAAAATATTGGCAGCTTTGGGTGAAAACTCTCAGGTAATTATTGATGTCATCCCAGAATTAGAGCTATTGATTGGTAAGCAGCCAGAAGTGCCAGAACTGGAGGGGACTGCTGCCCAAAATCGCTTCAATTTGCTGTTTGAGAAGTTTATCCGAGTGTTCGCGACCCAAGAGCATCCCCTAGTCATTTTCTTAGATGACTTGCAGTGGGCAGATTCTGCTTCTCTGAAGTTGATGCAGTTGTTGATGAGCAAAGGGGATACTAGCCATCTTTTATTGTTAGGAGCTTATCGAGATAATGAAGTATTTCCAGCACACCCGTTGGTGCTGACGTTAGATGAGATTCGGAAAACTGAGGCGACAGTCAATCAAATTACTTTAGCACCCCTAGACCAATCTTCCCTAAACCGCCTGATTGCCGATACTCTTTCCTGTCCGCCAAAGCAGGCAGTTCCTTTAACGAAGCAGGTTTTAACCAAAACTAAAAGCAATCCTTTCTTTAGCAATCAATTCCTCAAATCTCTCTATGAGTCAGGGTTAATCTTCTTTGATTTTACCCCCCCAACCCCCCCTTACCAAGGGGGGGCAACGGGGGGGTGGCAGTGCGACATTGCCAAAGTCAGGGCACTAGCTGTCAGCGATGATGTGGTCGAGTTTATGGCAACTCAATTGCAAAAGCTGCCTCAAAATACTCAGGAAGTGTTGAAGTTAGCCGCTTGCATTGGCAACCAATTTGACTTAGCCACTCTCTCGATTGTCCATGAGAAATCCCTTTCCGAGACGGCGGCTGACCTGTGGAGAGCATTGCAAGAAGGGCTGATTATTCCTATTAGTGAATTTTACAAATTCTTTCAGGATTCTCAAGCAGTTGAAGTTAAACAAACATCGGAGTTTTCCGTCCCCTACAGGTTTTTGCACGATCGCGTCCAACAAGCGGCTTATTTTCTGATTCCCGAAAACCAAAAACAGGCAAGCCACTTGAAAATTGGGCGACTGCTGTTGCGTAATACGACCGAAGAGGAACGAGAAGAAAAGATTTTTGATATTGTCAACCAGTTGAATATTGGGGTGGATTTAATTGACTATCAAACTGAAAAAGATGAATTAGCTCAATTAAATTTAATTGCCGGACGTAAAGCTAAGGGTTCTACAGCTTATGCAGCAGCTCAAAAGTATTTAACTGTGGGGATGGAACTCCTAGCTTTTAATAGTTGGCAAACTCAGTATGATTTAACCCTGGCACTCTATGAGTCAGGAGTGGAGACAGCGTACCTTAACAGCGATTTTGAGCGGATGGAGCAATGGGCAGAAGTTATTCTGAAAGAAGCCAATACTATTGTGGACAAACTGAAAGTCTATGAAGTGAAAATCCAAGCTTATGCAGGTCAGAACAAACCACTAGAGGCTGTCAATATGGGGTTACAAGTACTGAGGCAGCTAGGAGTGAGCTTTCCAGAGGAGCCGACCCAGTTAGATATTCAAAGAGGATTGGAGGAAACCGCTGCACTATGTGCTGGAAAAAATATCCAGGATTTAATTAACCTACCGACCATGACATCTGCGGAAAAGCTAGCAGCAATGAGGATTGTAGCGAGTATAGTTCCTGGTACTTTTATTGCAGATCCTACCCTGTTTCCACTAATTATATGTTCCCAAGTTAATTTATCTCTTCAATATGGTAATGCACCTTTGTCTGCCTTTTTTTATGCTGATTACGGCATTATATTAAATGGAGTCCTTGAAGATGTTGAATCTGCTTATCAATTTGGAAAACTGGCTTTGAGTTTGATTGCCAAATTTAATGACAAAAAACTTAAAAGTAAAGTATATTTCGTCGTTGCAGCTTTCATTATACATGGAAAGTATCATATCAGGGAAACCTTGCCACTTCTTTTAGAAGGCTATCAAAGTGGATTAGAAACAGGTGATTTAGAATTCGTTGGTTATTGCGTTAAAGATAAGTGTCAATATTCCTATTTAATGGGACAGGAACTGACTGAACTAGAACAAGAAATAAGGGCATACAGTCAAGTGTTGGATAACCTCAAGCAAGAAACAACACTAAACTTTACTCAAATCTTTTTGCAAGTAGTGCTTAATTTGCTAGGACAGGCTGAAAATCCCTGCTGTTTGTTAGGTGAAATTTATAATGAAGAAAAATTTGTACCGCTCCTGATTGAAGCCAATGTCATTCTAGGACTGCACTATATATATTTACATAAACTAATTCTTTGTTATTTATTTGAAGATTTTTCTCAAGCCGTCGAAAATGCGGCTATAGGCAAGCAGTATTTGGCGGGAGGTATAGGGTTTATAAACGTGCCTGTATTCTATTTCTACGAGTCTCTGACAGCACTGGCAGTGTATGCCAATGTGGATGAATTTGAGCAAGAGAAACTGCTCAAACAAGTAGCAGACATCCAGGAAAAGATGCAGAAATGGGCGCATCATGCTCCGATGAATCATTCACATAAATTTAATTTAGTAGAAGCAGAGCGTCACCGAGTTATGGGGCAAAATGTAGAGGCAATGGACTACTACGATCGCGCTATAGCATTAGCCCAAGAAAACAAGTACGTCAACGAAGAAGCCCTAGCCAACGAACTCGCTGCCAAATTCTATCTAGGTTGGGGCAAACAAACCATTGCCCAAACTTACCTAACTAATGCCTACTACTGCTATGCTCGTTGGGGAGCTAAGGCAAAACTTGCAGATTTAGAAAAACGTTATCCTCAATTACTTGCTCCCATTCTCGTTCAGGCAAAAACGCCAAAACTAGGGGAAACAATTTTCCAAAAGCTCGCGACAACCCTCTCTTCCAGCAGTTCAAGTTCGGGCAGTTCAGATGTTCTAGACTTGGCAACGGTACTCAAAGCCTCTCAAGCTCTCTCTAGTGAAATTCATCTGGATAAATTGCTCTCCACTTTGATGCGAGTTGTGCTAGAAAATGCTGGAGCTTCTAAATGCGCTTTGATTTTATCCCAGACCGCTAATTTGGTGATTGAAGCAACTGGTGTTGCTGGTGGGGAAATCACTGTACTTCAATCGATGCCTGTCGAAGAAAGCCAGGAAATTCCTGTTAGTTTAATTAACTACGTCTATCGCACCCGCGAAACTCTGGTACTCGACAATCCTGATGCCCAAAATAGCTTTTCTGCTGACCCCTACATCATTGCTAATCAACCAAAATCACTCCTCTGTACCCCCATTGTCAATCAGGGTAAACTCGTAGGCATTCTGTATTTAGAAAATCATTTAACTACCAAGGCATTTACAACCGATAGGTTGGCAGTTTTAAACATCTTATCTAGTCAAGCCGCCATCTCGATTGCTAATGCCAAACTTTATGAAGAAGTCACCGCCAGCGAAAGACGGTTGACTCAGTACCTGGAAGCAATGCCTGTGGGTGTATCTGTTCACCAACCAAATGGACAACTCTACTACACCAATCAGGTAGCACAGGAGTTGCTGGGTATAAAAGTTATACCGGAAGCCAAAACCGAGCAATTGTCAGAGACATATCAAGTTTATCGTGCCGGAACTAATCAGTTGTATCCCACCGACCAACTGCCAATCGCGCGATCGCTTTCTGGCGAACCTGCAAAAGCTGACGATCTGGAACTCCACCATCCCAATCAAACTATCGCATTGGAAATTTCCACCACGCCAATTTTCGATAAAACGGGGAAAATTGTTTATGCGATCGCTGCCTTTCAAGACATCACGCAACGCAAACAAGCCGAAAAATTAATCGCCGAATACAATCGTACCCTAGAAGAGCAAGTTAAAGAACGTACTGCCCAACTCGCCGCAGCTAACCAAGAAATTATGGCACTCAACTCACGCCTCAAAGAAGAAAATCTCCGCCTGAGTGCCGAGTTAGAGGTAACGCGCAAACTGCAACAGATGATTCTACCCAAGCAGTCGGAATTAGAGTCAATTGAGGGATTAGAAATCGCTGGTTTTATGCAACCTGCCGATGAAGTGGGCGGCGACTACTACGACGTACTGCAACAAGATGGAAATGTCAAAATTAGCATCGGCGATGTCACCGGACATGGTTTAGAAAGTGGCGTGTTGATGCTGATGACACAAACCGCCGTTCGCACTTTACAGGAAAGTAACCAAACCGATCCAGTGCAATTTTTGGATATTCTCAACCGCACGATTTATCACAACATCCAGCGCATCAACCCCGATAAAAACCTGACGCTGGCTCTTTTGGATTATGCCGACGGCATTTTGAAAATCAGCGGGCAACATGAAGAGATAATTGTGGTGCGTGCTGGGGGTCAAGTTGAGCGGATTGATACAATAAATCTCGGCTTTCCCATTGGCTTGGATGAGGAGATTGCTGATTTCATTGCTTCCGAACAAGTGCAACTTAATCCGGGTGATGTAGTGGTGTTATACACCGATGGAATTACGGAAGCGGAAAATATTAATTGCCAGCTATATGGAGTGGAACGGTTATGTGAAATCGTCAAACTAAATTGTGCGCGATCGCCACAAGAAATCCGACAAGCGGTAATAGAAGATGTGCGGCGGCATATTGGGGAGCAAAAAGTTTTTGATGATATTACTTTGGTGGTATTGAAACAGAAGTAGATAGCTTCGTGAAAAAGACGTTGGTTATCGAGCGATTATTGAGGGTTTGCGCCTAGTTAAGCACGTGCAAAATCAACTCACCCAATCCCAAAACTATTGAATATTAGAACAAGATAAAAAACTTAGGGAAATTGCACCGAAACTAAGTTATAATGATTTGGTCTACATCGCCGTTCGAGATACCGAACTGCAAGAAGACCATTTAATCGCAAAGCATAACGTCAAGAACTTTACCACCGCAGAAGTGCGGGAAAAAGGCGTACCTCAAGTGGTGCGAGAGGTAAGGGAAAGGTTAGAGGATTGCAATCGCATCTACATTTCCTTTGACGTTAATAGCATGGACCCGGAAATCGTGTCTGAAGGCACGGGAACCCCTGTAGCGGGGGGATTGACGGATACAGAAGCTGGTCAATTAATCTCTCGCTTAATCCAACAAGGGAAAGTTTGCTGGTTTGAAATCTGCGAAATTAATCCCGTGTTGGATGGACGAGGAAATCCGATGGCACAAAGTGCTTTTGGGATTTTAGAAAGTGCTGCTAATAAACTTTCAGCTTATTAAAAAAGGTCAATCTACCAATCTACCAATCCAAAATTTAAACTAGAATGAATCATCAACTCGAATCCCGACCAAACTTAGACAAAAACGAAACAGGAGTGGCGCTGGTTTGTCTAATTGTTGCCTTAGTTTCCATCTCTTTGGCAGCCATTTTTATCAAATGGAGCGAACAAGAAATCAGTCCCTATTCTACCGCGTTTAATCGCTTTTGGATTAGCACAATTGTGATGCTGCTGTGGCATAAATTGAGTGGGACGCGCACTCAAGAAATGGAACAACAACCCCAACCTAATTCAATCTATACAGGTTGGGTGCTGTTGCAGTTGTTGGGGGTGGGAATTTTTTTAGCAGCTGACTTGATGCTTTGGGCATGGTCTTTAACTCAAACCAGCGTTGCTAATGCAACGGTGCTGGTAAACTTTACGCCGCTGTTTACGACCTTGGGAGGATGGTTGTTTTGGGGTAAGCGATTTGATCGCAAATTTGTCATCGGTATGATCGTTGCCATTGGCGGATCGATCGCTCTGGGAATCAATGACCTGCAACTGAGTCCCGACAAACTCATTGGTGATATTATGGCTTTACTGGCGGCGCTGTGCTTTGGGATTTATTTGCTGCTTTTAGAGCAACTGCAAACCCGGTTAAATGCGATCGCAATTATGTTGGGGTGTTCTGCGAGTGCGACTCTATTAACCTTACCCTTTGTCCTGAGCGCTGGAGAGCGAATTTTCCCCTATACTTGGCAAGGGTGGGTGGCAGTTATTTCTCTCGCCATCATTTGCCAAGTAGTAGGTCAAGGACTTTTAGTTTATAGTCTCAATCGCTTGTCATCGGGATTTGTCGCCCTCTTTCTCATGCTCGATCCAGTGTTAGCAGCAATCGGTGCTTGGGTATTTTTCTCCGAAGGATTAACATTTTTAAACTTGCTAGGTTTTGCCGTAATTTTGTTGGGCATCTACTTGGCACTATCAGGAGATTCTGCTGTCAAGGAAGAGATACCATTAGTACAAACGTGAGCTATTGGTTAATTGCTAATTGCTAATTGCTCATGGTCAAGGCTATTTTGTGTAGGGTGCGTTAGTGAAACGTAACGCACCACAACCTCTGGGGAATGTCGCTGACTATTTTGTGTAGGGTGCGTTAGTGAAACGTAACGCACCACAACCTCTGGGGAATGTCGCTGACTATTTTGTGTAGGGTGCGTTAGTGAAACCTAACACACCACAACCTCTGGGGAATGTCGCTGACTATTTTGTGTAGGGTGCGTTAGTGAAACCTAACACACCACAACCTCTGGGGAATGTCGCTTAATATTTTGTGTAGGGTGCGTTAGTGAAACCTAACACACCACAACCTCTGGGGAATGTCGCTGACTACAAACCCATTGCAACACCATATGTGGTGGTTGAGCCGCCGTACTTTCGGCTAACGCACCCTACATTTAGAGCCTTGGCGACAAACCAATTAAGTAAGTGTAATTCCATCCTACTGGCTAGGTTCACAACTCAGGAATTTTATGACAAAAAGTGAGGATAGCAATTTTAACAACGCGATCGCCAACCTTTCGTTTCCGGTTGCCAATTTCTTTCAAGAGTTTGATGCTAAAACATTGCCGATCAGTCTGGTAGCCGGACTCCCGCTCGGCATCATTGGGGTATTATTTGATACTTTTTTGGCGGCTGTTTTCAGGAGATTTGACAAGTCGCTCAGGGAATTGGCATTGTTTTGTCGAGCGCGATGGCAGTTCGCGTTGTAATTTCTTTGATTAGTTCCTTCCCCACAATTACGGCGGATATAGACACGCTACCAATAGCAGTTTTAGCGGGAAGTGCAGCAGCAATTAACAGCAGTTTGTCCGATAGCGCCGATGCAGAAACAATTTTTGTGACGATACTTGCCACATTTGCCCTTACTGCTTGGTTAACGGGAGCATTTCTCCTAGCGTTGGGACAATTCAAAGTGGGGGAATTGATTCGGTTTATTCCCTACCCAGCGATCGCGGGATTTTTAGCAGGAACGGGTTGGTTATTATTTCGCGGTTCTCTCGAAATTATGACCGATGTAAAGCTGAATTTTTCCAACCTTGCGGTGATGTTTCAAACTGACATATTGCTGCGGTGGTTACCCGGATTGATATTTGCCGCCGTGCTGGTGTTAATTTCACGCCGTTACAACCATTGGTCGATCGTGCCAACTGCAATTGTGGCGGCAATTGGATTGTTTTATCTATTTTTATGGACAAGCCATACTTCTTTTGAAGATGCGATCGCTAAAGGTTGGCTGCTAGAAACTTTTACCTCTGGAAGTCTTTGGCAACCTTTCAATCCCGTAAAATTAATCCAGGTGGATTGGTCAGTCATTTCAACTCAAATTGGCGATATATTAACGATTGCCGCTATCAGTCCCATTGCGATTTTGCTGAATGCGATATTGACTTTAATCAAGAATTAAAAGCGGCTGGCATTGCCAATTTAGCAGTGGGAGTGGGTGGCGGTCTGGTTGGTTACCATACATTGAGCGATTCATTGTTAGTGTATCGCTTGGGTGCTAGAAATCGCCTCTTGGGTTTAGTTTCAGCCGGTGTATTTGCGAGCGCATTATTTTTCTGCGCTGCTACTTTATCCTTATTTCCCAAGCCAATTTTAGGCGGCTTGCTGTTATTTTTCGGTTGATCTTTACTGATTGAATCCCTTTGGGATGCTGGAGATAAACTGCCCAAAGCTGAATATTTTATCTTCTTGTTAATTCTAGTCGTTGTCGGTGCAGTTGGCTTTCTCCAAGGCGTGGGAGTCGGTTTAGTTGCAGAGATTATTCTATTTGTCGTCAACTATAGCCGCATTGATGTGGCAAAACGGGTAGATTCCGGCGTCAACTACCGCAGTCGCGTGCAAAGACCGCCAAACCAAGCAGAGATACTGCGGCAAAAAGGCGAGCAAACTTACATTCTGGAACTGCAAGGGTTAATCTTCTTTGGGACGGCGAACAAGTTACTCAATCAAATTCGAGAGCGACTCGATCTTGCTAAGGAAAACTTGCATTTTGTCGTCCTAGATTTTCGCCAGGTAACGGGACTCGACTCCTCCGCTGTTTTGAGCTTTGCCAAACTCAAGCAAATTGCTAAAAAGCAGTCATTGCAGTTAGTTTTGACCGATTTACCGCCAACTGCTGCCAAACAATTCCACCAGGGAGGCGTCCTCGAAACTCCCGATCCCGTGTTTCAGGTTTTTCCCGATTTAGATCGAGGATTAGAGTGGTGCGAAAGTCAAATTTTAGAAGTTAGTCAATTGCACCGTTCTCGTTTTTTACCATTGGTCATGCAGCTTTGCACCAGCTTTCTTTCTGCGGAGCAAGCGACTAAACTAATGCAATATCTGGAATTGGTGCATCTATCTGAAGGTGAATTTCTATTTCGCCAAGGCGATCCTTCTGAAGGGCTTTATTTTATAGAGTCCGGTCAAATTAGCGTTGTCGTCGCACTCTCCGATGGTGAGACAAAACGATTGCGGACTTACACCACCGGCGCGATTGTTGGCGAAATGGGTTTGTATGGTAACGCACCTCGTTTTGCGTCAGTAGTTAGCGAGCGCAACAGTCGCCTTTACCATCTTTCTAACCAAGCTTTTGCTCGCATCGAAACCGAAGAACCGCTACTAGCAGCCACCTTTCACAAATTTATCGTGAATTTGCTAGCCGAACGTTTGAAAAACTGCTCGCTGGAATTGCAAAACTTTTTAAATTAACCCAAACTTTAGTCTAAAGCGTGCATCCATCTATGAAAGAAGAATTTCAACCGCGCAATTTATTATCCAGTCTCATATCATGTCCGGTCGATTACCCTGAATTAGGAGTAGGGAACATCCAACAGCTGCGTGAAAAAACTTTTAACCAATTGATGTTCCCTACAAGACAACGCACAAGAGAAGGTTTTTATTACGGGTGATTCAACGCACATGATATCACGGCTGGTTTAATATTAGGATTAATCCGAGTGCTGACCTATATTACCCCGATGGCAGCACTGGTTTTTTCCGGCAAGCTGGAACCTTTTTTAGCAACAGGAATTGGCATGACTTTATTTAGCACCGCCGTCATCGGGACAGTAGTGGCGCTGCGGCGTTCCTTTGTCGGGACGATTGTGCTTCCCGTACCGTCAGTGATGACCATTTTAGGAGCGATCGCAGCTGCGATTGCCGCCAAGATGCCCAGTGGTGCAACCTCTGAAGAATTGCTGTTAACTGTTGTGGGTATCATCTGCTCAAAAAGAGATTGATAATTTACTGGCATAATCGGCTTAGAAAAACAAAGGAAAAACCATGACCAAAATTATTTCAATCCACTCCTATCGAGGGTTGTATCATCATATCGTGTCGCTTCGCATCGGTTGTGCAAGTGCCAGGGTTTTTTTACCCAATTCCCCCTTGTCCCCCTTGTCCCATTGTTGACGATATCAATGCAACCTGACATGATATAGCAATCCCTCTTGAGTTGTGAAATGAATGTAGGGGCTACCGTACCGTGGTTACCACGGCAAACGGGGTAGGCACGGGGGCGCTACCCCGACAAATTTTCCCAATTCAATTAGGATTTCTCTATCAGGCATATTTCATTCATAAGCCTTTATGTAAAAATAGGCAGTGATGAGCAGAAATTGATGAGTAGCTTGGTTGATTCAATCCAAAATATGAATAACACAGCCGCAATTTTCTACAAAAGAGATGGTTACGATACATCTGGGGTAAGGCTTCTAGGTCGTCAAGCTGCGGGTGAAGGTTTTCTGAAAGCTTTAGTGCAACATGGAACAGCCGATTCACTATATTGCTATACATCTAGCCAAAAAGAATTCGTTGAATTTTGCCTACGCATTCAACCTTGGATGAAACGTCCTCGCCAAGTTAAGTGGTTATCTACCAGCAATCATCAAGTGCTGGCACAAGCGGGAACAATCTATCACCCAGACCCTATGCTATCTAAATATGCTTGGAATAGACGATTTTACGATCAACGCGCATACAGTATCTGCGGAGTAACTCATACTATTGCAAGTATGGATGGCATGGCAAGCATTGGTGATTTACTTATTGCCCCGCTTCAGCCTTGGGATGCTCTCATCTGTAC
The DNA here is from genome assembly GCF_041929235.1 of Microseira sp. BLCC-F43. Classification (NCBI taxonomy): domain Bacteria; kingdom Bacillati; phylum Cyanobacteriota; class Cyanophyceae; order Aerosakkonematales; family Aerosakkonemataceae; genus Microseira; species Microseira sp. BLCC-F43. The sequence goes on along the minus strand of NZ_JBHFNP010000036.1, from coordinate 6,132 downwards.
ATCCGTTGCAGTTAAAAATGCCATTGAACGTCTTCTTAATACCTGGGCTGAATATTTAGCTCAACGCACAGGCGGTAAACCAAATATTCATATCCAACTGCCAATTATTCCTCTAGGTATTGATTGCGATGCCTTTAATCTTGGGGATAATGCCACAAACACCCGGAAAAGTCTGCGTCAAACACTCGGCATTCCCCAAGATGATATTGTTGTGCTGTTTGTGGGTAGATTGTGCTTTTATGCCAAGGCTCATCCTGTGCCAATGTATTTGGCTTTAGAAAAAGCGGCACAAGCGACCAAAGCCAAAATTCATTTTGTGCAGGCTGGCTGGTTTGAAGATGCAACAGAGGAAGTTAGCTTTAAACAAAGTGCCCAAATTTTCTGTCCATCGGTCAATTGTCTTTTTGTCGATGGACGCAAACCAGAAATTCGTTCGGGGATTTGGTCTGCCGCCGATATTTTTATGTCCTTAGTAGATAATATCCAAGAAACTTTTGGACTGACACCAATTGAGGCAATGGCTGCTGAGTTACCTGTAATTGTCTCAGATTGGAATGGTTATCAAGAGTCTGTGCGTCATGAAATCGATGGTTTGAGAATTCCTACACTGATGCCTCAGCCAGGATTAGGGCTGGATTTGGCCTTTGCATATCTCAGTAATACTTTAAATTACAGCGGCTATATTGCTCATTCATCAATGGCAATAGCAGTTGATATTGACGCAGCATCAAGAGCAATAGTAGATTTGATTGCTAATCCTGAACTGAGAAAGCGTCTGGGAAAAAACGGACGACAACGCGCTCAGAAAACTTATGATTGGAAAGTTGTAATCGCAGCTTACGAAAATTTCTGGCAGGAACTAGCAGAAATTCGTGCTGCTGCACCAATGTCTGCACCGCTTCAGCCAGGTAACCCACCAGTACCTTTATGTGACGATCCTTTTAGATTGTTTGCGCATTACACCAGTACAACACCCAACCAGGATTTAGTTCTCGAACTTGGTGCGATGAGTACACCAGAGCGTTTGCAACAAATCCGGCAGAATTGGATAACCAATTTTGGCGCAGACAAAAGAAACCCAAATTCAACTATAGATGCTGTATTAGCTGCGCTCGCCCAAAACGGCCGAGTCTCAATTGCAACAATCCTCAACTCTCATACAGATGTTTCCCCCACACAATTACTTCGTACCCTTCTGTATCTTGTAAAATTTGATGTTCTGCGTGTGACAGATTCTCCCTAGTACAGCTTGGCGTCAATCAGCCAACCCTTGATTTGCCTGAATAGCTAAGGTTATCATCTGCACAAAAAGAGATTGATAATTTATTTGCGTCAGGGAAAAAGCATTATTATGAACCTCGAATGGTGCCGACAAGAATTGCAGCCGACGCGCCTTCTACCCAGTCTCACAGCTGGTCTAGTCGCCGGGATTTTTGCAGTTATTTACAGTGTCTCCTTTGCTACCCTGATTTTCTCAGGAAATATCTCCCAGTATTTACCAATCGGCTTGGGATTGACCCTGTTTACCTCGACGGTAGTCAGCGCAATCGTTGCTTTGTTCAGTGCCAATCCCACCGCGATCGCCGGTCCTCAAGAGACTACCGCAGCTATTTTGGGTTTGGTTACTAGCACAATTGCTGCCACGATGTCTGGAACGAATTCAACAGAAGAAATCTTGCTGACGGTTATCGCAGCAATTGCGTTCAATTCCACCGTCACCGCGATTTTTTTCTTAATTTTGGGTCGCTTTAGAATCGGCGAACTAATCCGGTTTGTTCCTTATCCAGTCGTCGGCGGATTCCTGGCTGGATCTGGCTGGCTGCTGGTAAAGGGGGGTTTTCGGATTGTCACGGGTTTATCCCTGGAATTCTCTACCTTGCCAAAGCTTGTCCAGTCAGAGCAACTAATCAATTGGATACCGGCACTGATATTTGCGGTGCTGCTATTTTTGATTTTGAAGCGCTATAGTCATTTCCTGATAGTGCCGGGAATGGTACTGGCTGGGATTGCGACGTTTTACTTAGTGTTGCTGTGGACTGGCACATCTGTTGCCGCAGCCAGTCAAAAAGGGCTACTGCTAGGTCCTTTTCCAGAAGCAGGAATGTGGCAGGCATCAACATTAACTTTATCAGCCGTGACAGGAGCTAATTGGCAAACTATCTTCGGACTGATTGGCAATTTCGCCACGCTTTGGTTTATTCAAGCGATTTCCATCCTGCTCAATATCAGCGGGATTGAGGTCGTTAGCCAGCGAGATATCGATCTCGATCGCGAACTCAAAACAGCAGGAATAGCCACCTTAGTATCTGCTGTTGGAGGTGGTATCGGTGGCTTCCACCATCTGAGTCAGTCAGGTCTCGTTTACAGATTGGGGGCAAGAAGTCGCTTAGCTGGGTTGTTGGTCGCCCTACTTTGTGCAACGATGCTGATGTTGGGAGCATCAATTTTATCCTTCTGCCCAAAACAAGTTATTGGTGGACTACTGATATTCAACGGCTTATCCGCTCTCGTAACCTGGGTCTACTCGGCGTGGTTTAAATTTCCTCTATTCGATTACTGTCTGATCGTCCTAATTATATTTTTCATGACCGCATTCGGCTTTCTTCAAGGTGTTATTGTTGGGATGATTGCTGCGGTCATTCTCTTTGCCATCAACACCAGTCAGATTGCTGTCACCAAGCATACCTTCAGTGGAGCAAACCGCCACAGCCAAGTGCAAAGACCGCCAAACGAGGAACGCCTGCTGCGTCAAAAAGGAGAGCAAATTCATATTCTCGAACTGCAAGGATTAATCTTTTTTGGTACGGCTCGCAAATTGCTCGATCGGATTCGCGAACGGCTAGAAAATCCAGAGCTTCCTACAGTGGGTTTTCTCGTACTAGACTTTCGCCGGGTCAGTGGATTGGACTCTTCAGGGGTGATGAGTTTTTCCAAGCTCAAACAGATTGCCAAACAAAAGCAGATCTCTTTGTTGTTTACCAACCTTTCATCCCAGAACATTAAACAACTCGAGCAAGGGGGTTGCTTAGAACCTAAAGATCCCGTCTGCCAATTATTTCCCGATTTAGATCGAGGTCTGGAATGGTGTGAAAACCAAATTCTAGAAACAGCTAAATTGCGTCGTCGCCGCTTTTTGCCTTTAGCACTGCAACTTAAAATCCTGCTTCCCGATCTTGAGAATGGCTCCCAGTTGATGCAGTATCTGGAACAGGTTCAAATCAAGCAAGGTGAATTCTTACTGCACCAAGGAGACCCTGCCGATGGTTTTTACTTCCTGGAATCCGGTCAAGTCAGCGTCGTCCTCGAACTACCCAACGGTCAGACTCAACGACTAGCGACCTATGACAGCGGCACTATCCTGGGCGAAATGGGTCTTTACCGGAAAGAACCCCGCACGGCTTCAGTGGTGGCTGACCAGAACAGTCGTCTTTATTATCTCGACCCTGAGGCTTTTGAGCGGATGGAGAATCAAGAGCCAAAGTTAGCAGCAACCATTCATAAATTTATTGTCAACTTGCTGGCAGAACGCCTCAAACAGCGATCGGAAGAACTGCAAAATCTTCTCAAGTAGCTCAAGTGGAATGCTAATTGCTAATTGCTAATTGCTAATGGCTAATTGCGAGCTTGCCATGACCGGGTTGAGTAATTCCGATCCAACCGGAAACTATATCACTCCCGTCCCGCTAGAAGATTACCTACTTCTTCTTTTCTCTTCTTTCCTGTCCTTCGTGTCTGCGCTTCGCGGGGGCTATTCTTCCACAGGACTTACGCAAGAAGATCCTATCACCAAAGTTTCAAGCTGCTTCCGCGAGTGCGGAAGGGAGGCATATCTCTATTTCCAAAGCGACGATTTTTCATAGAAAGAAAGGTGATTTGCGTAAGTCCTGTTCCAGTGGGAAGCGAGTAATTTTTTGACATCCTCACCGGCGTGAACGCACGGTGATTCCTAAACCTCACTTCGGCGCGGTTTCTGCTTCGTAGCACCTGCCTTGCGAGAATAGCTCTCATGGGGTCTTACAGTTGCTCCACAGACTGACAAGGGCTTCCCCTGCCGCCAAGATGTTATTTGCCGCATTAATATCCCGGTCGTGGTGCGTTCCGCATTGGGGACAGTCCCATTGACGAATATTGAGCGGCATTTTTTCAACCATGTGACCGCAGTTGCCACATCGTTTAGAACTGGGAAACCAACGGTCAATCTTGATTAAAGTACGACCATACCAATCGCACTTGTACTCAAGTTGTCTAACCAACTCTCCCCAACTCGCATCGCTAATTGCTTGAGCCAGTTTGGGATTCTTCATCATATTCTTCACCGCTAAATCCTGAATGGCAATTACTTGGTTTTCGCGTACCAATCGAGTTGTTAGTTTGTCAAGATAATCAATTCTGGCATCAGCAATTTCCTGATGTACTTTTGCTACAACTAGCCTTGCTTTATGGCGATTGAGAGAGCCTTTTTGCTTACGATTTAACGCTTTTTGCGCCCGTCTAAGTTTGCGATACTTAGCTTTGAAGCCTTTGGGATTGACTATTTTCTCGCCAGTACTGAGAGTGAGTAAGCTGGTGATGCCCAAGTCAATTCCAACTTGGCTGGATAATTCAGGCAACTTCTCGATTTCAACATCCACCAGTAGGGATACTGACCATCGACCAGAAGCGGAAAGCTTCACAGTGATAGTTGATGGTCGGGTCCTTGAGGGCAACATCCGACTCCAGCGAATTGGCAGCGGTTGAGTGCATTTGGCTAAGAATACTTGACCATCCCTAAACCTAAATGCTGACAGGCGTGAATTCAGCACTGCCACCATTTCTCTTCTTCTTAAAAACTGGATATTTAGCCCGTCCGGCGAAGAAGTTATTAAATGGGGTTTGTAGATGGCGCCATCCCTGTTGTAATGGTACGCAGCTCACTTCGTTGAGGAAATCCAATTCTTTGGTTTTCTTCCACTGAGTGAGCATTGATCAAGTTTCAGCATACCCGACTCGTTTTTGCTCTTGGTACCATGCTTCGGTTCTGGCAGCTAAAGCACGGTTGTAAACCAAACGAGTACAACCCATTGTTCGCAAGAGTAAATTCTCTTGCTCAGGAGTTGGGTAGAATCGGTAGTTGAAAGCTTTTTGCGTCATGTTTACACTATAGCATTTAATCTGTGAACTAAGCGCTGATGCTGTAAAGCCGTCCTAGAAGGACGGGGTTTCAAACCCAAAGATTTTGATGATTAAGCCGCTTCATCCCGGTCTCGTTTCTCCAGCAGCTCCCTGATAGTGGCTAATTCCTGCCGTAGACTTTCCAGCTCGCTTTCTTGCTGTTTGGCTTCGGGTGTCAGAAACCATGCCGCTACAAATCCTGAGAATGTAGCGAACAGACCTACACCTACTATCATCAGCAAGACTGCTACAATTCGCCCTTCGGCGGTCACTGGGTATCGGTCTCCGTATCCGACGGTCGTGATAGTCACAACAGCCCACCAGAGGGCATCTTCTGCGGTTGTGATGTTGCTGTTGTAGGCACCCGCCTCAAATTGAAGTATCGCCACACTTGAGAAGACGATGACCACAATCGATACCAAAGCTGCGGCTAGGAAGGTTCCTTGCGATCGCCAGTCCAAAATCAAAGATATCAGCAGTTTTGTGGCGCGAACACCGCGCAGGACGCGGAAGATACGCACGACGCGAGTCATACGACCCCAGCGAAGTGCTTCTACGGTAGGGATACTCGATGCCAGATCTATCCAGCCCCAAGTGTACAGATACCGCCATTTGTTTGGCGCGCGGTACAAACTGATGAGAAAGTCAACAAAAAATAACGCACAAACGGCATTGTCAGCGTACTTAAGGATTTTGTGGGTGGATGGATCGAGCAAGAAGAAAGATTCAAAGGCCAATGTCCCCAAGGCATAGAGACACAAGGCAAGCATGAAGACTTGATACGGCTGCGACCGAACATCTTTTGAACTAGACGAAGGCAACATGTTTGATTTCTATTTTCAGTATAATGATTTACTGCCGTTTTCATTACCTCAATTGTAGTGGGCGAGAGCTTTTGAGCAGTTATCATCGCGCTCAATGGGGGGAATTGCATAATAAAATTTCCGCTCGTGCCCCGAACAGCGGTAACCATCGGGGTCG
>NZ_JBHFNP010000359.1:0-61097 GCF_041929235.1 Microseira sp. BLCC-F43 | reverse complement strand
ATAAAACCTTCCCAGGGAAAGAACATTTCCCCCGCCGTGCTACTACACTGCCAACCCGGTTACGGGCACGGCAAGCATAAAACCTTCCCAGGGAAAGAACATTTCCCCCGCCGTGCCCAATCGCAGATACACGGTTTCTCGGCACGGCAAGCATAAAATGTTCCCAGGGAAAGAACATTTCCCCCGCCGTGCTACTACCCAGACACTCGGTTTCTCGGCACGGCAAGCATAAAACCTTCCCAGGGAAAGAACATTTCCCCCGCCGTGCTACTACACTGCCAACCCGGTTACGGGCACGGCAAGCATAAAACCTTCCCAGGGAAAGAACATTTCCCCCGCCGTGGTACTACCTTCCCCCACGCTCTTGTCTATGGGAACGATAAATTTTTCAACCAAGTGTAAAAATTGGCATCGCTTGACCCGTACAATGAGGGATAAAGCATCGCAATCGTTGAGGAAGCCTCCATGCCAATGGCAGTTGGAGTTATTGAAACGCTCGGTTTTCCTGCCGTATTAGCCGCCGCTGACGCGATGGTGAAAGCGGGGAGAGTTACCCTAGTTTATTTTGGTCAAGCAGAAAGCGCCCGCCTTTTAGTCGCCATTCGAGGCGCTGTCTCGGAAGTCAACGTGGCGATGGAAGCTGGTATACAAGCTGGGGAAAAAGCTTACGGTGGAGAAGTGGTTACCCACTACATCGTTCCCAATCCGCCAGAAAATATCGTAGCGGTTCTGCCAATCGACTATACCAAAGCCAGCGAACCTTTCCGGTAATCGATCGAAATTCCTCAAAGGCTTGCATCGGCAGTGAAAACCCCTAAAATTAATGCGCGGCGACGCAGATATTAATCAAGTCAGGAGATTAGCAATGGGACAGCAAGCAGTCGGTGCCCTAGAAACAAAAGGGTTTCCGGGTATTTTAGCAGCAGCCGACGCCATGGTCAAAGCAGGCCGCGTCACCCTAGTCGGCTACCTTAGAGTTGGAAGCGCCCGCTTTTCAGTAATTATTCGCGGGGATGTTTCTGAAGTCAAAACTGCGATGGATGCCGGTATAGCAGCCGTAGAAAATGTTTATGGTGGAACGCTAGAATCTTGGGTAATTATTCCTCGGCCTGATGAAAACGTGGTGGCTGTTTTACCAATCGATTTTTCTGCCACCGTCCAACCCTTCCGCGAAGCAGTAGAAGGTTTGAGAATTCCAGGACGATCTGGTACGTAACGCAAGTTGCTAATTGGTAATTGCTAATTGCTAATTGCTAATTGCTAATTGCTAATTGCTAATTGGATTCATTGGCAGTCTGCTCTTGACAATTACCCTGACACGGCAGATCCTAGTAACGCCATTACCTACTACCAGCTCAATTAAACAAAACAAAGGGCAGACAATACTGCCCTTTTTCAACTGATTAACTTGCTTTTAAGAAACCGATTTTTTCCCTAGTCTCTTCCCGTGATTTTTTCCAATGCATGTTCCAGCTTGTCGGCAGGTGTTTGAATACCTTGGGTATTTTCAGGGCGTTTCATCTTGTCATAATCAGCCGTTCCTTGAATTTCATTCAAACCCGGATGGGTTTCTGACTGCTGCTTACTCATATCAAAATCGTAGGGGCTTTTACCAGCAACTGCTTCTTGAGACTTGCGCTCAATTTCAGTCAAATTGGCTTCACCTGAACCAGGGCTGCTCATCATGGCGCTGTAAGCAGGCAAAGCATAGGAAATAAACACCAATGCACAGATACAGGCAGCTACGAAAAAGCGAACTGGACGCAGCAACGCAGACAGATTTAAGCGAATGAAGCGCATAAAAAACTTCTCCTATTTTTCAAAATCAATCGTTCTTGGTTTTTGCTCGGTGAAACTCAGTTTTATTCTGAACTTCATTACCTATTTGCTCAAATTTTTAACAACTACGCATCTGTAAGCAGATAGATCTGCTTAACTCACTACGACCAGAGTAAATCAGCCTCTAGACGTATAAGTAATTGATAAAACGTCTAAAGTAGTCCAGAAACAACAAATAAACAGGGGTTTGGGGAAATCTTTTATTCGAGCGATCGCTCTTGGGTGAGAAACTCTATTCTGGGTTCTAGCGGATCAACCACAACCCCCACACCAACAAAACCCCAACGTTTGAGCAAGTTCTTTACCTGACTTCCAGGCAGAGACTCCACAGCAAAGCGGTTTGCCACATCTGCACCCCATTTGTTGAGATAGCTGAGTGCCTCGAAATCTTCGCGAAACATCAGCAGGTACCCGGCACCAGATGGGTTTGAACCACTTTCTGTGCGGGCAACCAGATAGCTACCATCAGATCGAGAACGAATAACGTAGTAGATTTGGGAGAACATAGCAGGGAATTTTAGATTTTAGATTTTAGATTTTAAATTGAATTCTGCTCTGAAATCTGCAATTCCCCAACACCCACGATCTAATTCAAGTCTTCCAGGCGAATTCGGGGATCTGCCGCCTTGAGTAGCAAATCTGCGAACAGGTTGCCTAAAATAAGCATTATCGCCCCTATCATCAGGCTAGCCATCACTAGATAGAGGTCTTGGTTGATTACAGATTGCCATGTCAAACGCCCCAGTCCAGGCCAATTAAAGAAATTTTCCGTAATAAAAGCACCGCTGAGCAAGCTGGAAAATTCAAATCCCAGTAGGGTAATTAAAGGATTAATCGCATTGCGGAGGGCGTGGAGGTAAATTACCCGATTTTCTGGCAGACCTTTAGCGCGAGCGGTTTGGATGTAATCTTGACGCAGGACATCGAGCAATTCCCCGCGCATAATCCGCTGCAATCCAGCAAAACTGGTAATGCTCAAAGCCACCGTAGGTAAAATCATGTGCCAGCCGATGTCTAAAATCTTACCTAAAGGGGACAAATCGGCATGGTCAATGCTAATCATCCCGCCCACGGGAAATAGAGGGGAAGTAGACTGTGCGAAGAATAGGAGCAAAAGCGCCGTGATAAAGCTGGGAAAACCTTGTCCGGCGTAACTGAGTACCTGTAGAATCCGATCCGCTAGACTATTTTGCTTCACGGCGGCGAGAATACCTAAAGGGATAGCGATCGCCCAAGTCACAACCAAAGATGAAATTGCCAGCAGCAGCGTCGCGGGTACCCGTTCCCACAACAAAGACGCCACCGGACGCTGATAAGCAAAACTCAGCCCAAAATCCAACCTAGATACAATTCCCCACAACCACAACCAATATTGCTCAAAAACCGACTTATCTAAACCAAACTGACGCTTGAGTTCTTCAAGTCTTTGCGCTGAAATTTTAGGATTTGATTTGAACGTATCCAAAAAATCCCCTGGCGCTAATTGAATAATGGCAAAACAAAGTACCGAAGCCAAAAACAAAGTCACAACCGCTTGCAACAGTCGCTTCAGCACATAAATAGTTGTTTCGCTAGCGAGCAATACCCTTAAACGGGGAACCGAGGAAAACTTAGCAGCATTCATAAATGACTAAATTGCTAATTGCTAATTGCTAATTGCTAATTGCTAATTGGTAATTTTAGATTGTAGATTGAAGTTAAATCTGCAATCTGCAATCTGAAATTACCAATTACTACTAATATTCAACCAGCGTCACGATCGGCACATCGGGAAGTTGTTGGCGTCCGCCCAAATCTCGTAGTTCGATGATAAAGCCAAAACCAACTAGATCGCAGCCAACTTGCTGGACTAGCTTCGCCGTTGCAGCTGCGGTTCCACCCGTGGCAATCAAATCGTCTACAATTAAAACCCGACTGCCTGGGTGCAACGCATCTTGGTGCATTTCCAGCCGATCCGTACCGTACTCCAATTCATACTCAACCGTGTGAACTGCCCCTGGCAACTTGCCCGGTTTGCGGATGGGAATAAAGCCCGCTCCTAGTTGATAGGCGATAGGCGTGCCGAAAATGAAGCCACGGGATTCCATTCCCAGCACGTAATCTACCGTCTGTACTGTTTCCTTGCACTTTTGGGTCAAACTGTCAATCGCGTAACGCAGGCCATCGGGGTTGCTTAAAAGCGTCGTAATATCGCGAAACATAATTCCCGGTTTGGGAAAATCTGGAATATCGCGAATCAGGGATTTTAAATCCATAGGTAATGGTTATTTGAGGTAGTGGTTGGCATTTGAGGACAATTCAAGGACGCCCAGATGGGGAGACGCGGGGACGGAGAGACGAGGATTGAAACCCCGCCTGAACGTGCAACCGGGGAATCTTCGATCGGCGTCGGGGTTTAGGACTCTTGGAACGGAAGGTTCCAGACACGGAGCACCAGACACTTCTTTCGCTTTGCGTCTTTGCGTCTTTGCGTCTTTGCCTCCCCTTGTCATCTTTCAGCGGCATCCCAGAGAGGGGCGCTTTTTGACTAGACTTGGAAAGTAGCCCCACAGATAATTTAGCTAAAGCGGGCGTACAACCAAATAGATGCAAAAGAAATCGTACACTGGAGAGTTACACAGTTTGAAAGGGTTCGTTAATATACAGAACTCGCGAGAGATCGCCAATTTCGCTAAAATCCTGCTGGAAGCTGAGTTGCTAGGTGAGAAATTGGGCGCAATATGTGAATACTAAACGTCAGATACCCTATTATTGCCATCAATTCTAAATTAGTTTTGCCAAAGTTGAGTTTACCCACCCACAAATGCAAGCTGGAATGAAAGTCACCGCAAGCGCGATGCATACAGATAGTTTACCTGCCCAGGTTGTCCCGCTGATACTAAGCAACCTGCCCGATCCGCCGACGATTGACCCGCAGGATTGTCCCCGTCGCGCCAGGCTGCAAATTGATCTGATTCTACTGGCAATTGAAGCTTTGGATCTGGGCGGATCGGAAGCCATCTTGACCACAGCCAAGGATCTGGATCTGCAAGGGATGATTAAAAATCGTGTAGTACTGTGGCGAATGCGTTCTAGCAACCCGCTGCGACGATACACCCAGCGCCGTCTCCTGAGCTTGGTAGAAGCGAAAGCCTTGGTAGTGGTTGGCTGCTATCTAGCACGACGCATGACGGTTTTGATCAGACAACTGCTGCTAGCTTACCAACAACTCAGTGAGAAGCAATTGTCACCAGAACACCATTTTCGCTTATCCGAGTACCTAGAGCGCTTCCGCAAGCATTTCCGCAGCCGCATGAACCCCCGTCGCTCTGCGGTTGTCGCTTACAATTCCGACGAAAAACTGAACGAACTCGCTATTTCGCTGTTGGCAAAATTGCTATTCTGTACCGGAACCTCCGGGATGCAGCGATTTTGGAGTAGTTTGTTTGACGGAGAAGTGGAATAAGTCAAAGGTCAAGGGTCATGTCTCTTGAACAAAATCGCAATGACCAATTAGCAATTAGCAATTAGCAATTAGCAAAGAAAAATGACTATTCAACGCCAGTACAGTCTGCCCAATTGCACGCTGTTTTTGGAGGGGTTGAGCGATGCAACCACGGGAAACGGGCAATTACAGATGCGCCCGGTGATGTCGATTTTGGTGAATGCAGAGTGTCATTTGGCAGGGGGAAAACCAAGCATTAGCGGCGGACGGGAATTTTTTGAAAGCTTGGTTAAAGCAGTCAGTCGCTACGCCCAAGCATTTTTAAGTGGCGTACCCCATCCGGATGAGGACGGACAAGCTTTGCCATTGGTACAGATACAACAAATTGACCGCCATTTGCATCGCTTGATCTTGCAGGATCCGGAATATGTAGCCGTATCCAACGGTGCAACAACTAACTCGAAAGCAACGAAATCTTACCAGATCGATTTGACGACGGTGCAGCTGTTCGATTTAGTCGAGGCGGTGGATCAGTTTTTTGCCGATACTCAAACCTTGCCGGATATATCGGTACCGTTAGTACCCGTCTCCCGGCGATATGCTAAACCTGACGAACCGATAGCTAAAAAAGCCGCCCCAGCTGCGTTGGGAGTGTCTAGTTTAGCATTGGCTGCGATCGCATTCTTCTTAGTACCCGTCCCCGAAGTCCAAAAACCCCAAGACCCCCGCCCTCGATCGGACGCCAACTCCCTCTCTACTACTCCTAACCCAACCGAACCAGCAACTACGGGGGAACCGCCATTAACCCCAACCCCAACAACTGGGGCGCTCCTATCTCCATCCCCAACACCCTTAGAAACCCCCCTGGCGACTCCTCTAGCTTCCCCATCGCCTACAGAAACCCCAGGGGCTACCCCCCTAGTCTCCCCATCGCCCACCGACTCGCTGACCACTGGAGCGCTGATTTCCCCCACACCCACCGCAACACCAGGAACAACTCTCGTCTCCCCCACTCCGACTGAAACGCCAGGGACTACCCTAGTCTCGCCTACACCTACCGACTCGCCGACAACTGGAGCGCTGCTATCCCCCACACCCACCGCAACACCAGGAACAACTCTCATCTCCCCCACACCAGGGGAAACCCCAGGAGCGACTTTAGTCTCCCCCACACCAGGGGAAACCCCAGGAGCGACTTTAGCCTCCCCCATACCAGGGGAAACCCCAGGAGCGACTTTAGCCTCCCCCATACCAGGGGAAACCCCAGGAGCGACTTTAGCCTCCCCCATACCAGGGGAAACCCCAGGAGCGACTTTAGCCTCCCCTACACCGACAAACTCTCCTTTAGCGACCCAGGGAGCAGAAATAACCGATGCTAGCATGCTGCGCCAGTTAAATACGACCCTCTACAACAGCATTCAGCAAAAGGTGGAAGGACGATTAAGGTTTCCAGACAAACTAGAATACCGGGTGGGCGTGCGTGCAGACGGGACGGTAGTAGAATATGAAGCCCGCAACCAAGCTGCGATTGATTATGCTGACCAAACTCCCCTCCCCAAACTCCAGTCTTCTACTACCCCAGTAGCACCCGCTACTGGTAGCAGCGAACCGATTGCTTACTACAGGGTTGTGTTTACCCGCAGAGGCGTCCTACAAGTCAGTCCCTGGCGGGGAATTCCGTAAAAGTCCAGATTACTAACGCAAGTTGCTAGTTATAAGTTGTGAAATTGGTAATTGGTAATTGGTAATTGGATTCATTGGCAGTCTACTCTTGCTAGTTACCCATTACCTATTACCACCGCCCTTGGATGTAATATCGTTTCCGGTTGCATCTAAATGATTAAAATTGGTTGTAGGGAACGGCAGAAAGCCTTCTCGTTAAGGGCAAAGCCTATTGATGTTCCCTACCACAAACGGTATTTTTGCAAAAAGTCTAATGATTCAGATACAACCGGAATCCATATAATATCATGTCCTCTTGCAACGGTTGTGTAACTGCTAATAGCTAATCGCTAATGGCTAAATAAAAAAGAAACAGTCAATAATTACTGAGCAGCTCTGGAGGCAATTGACAAGCGAGCAATTAGCAAGCGAGCAATTAGCAATTAGCTATCCATACACTACCGATGCAAGAGGACATGATATAACTAGCAACTTGAGTTACTAGACCTCTTGCAAAAGTCGCCTTCATCGGATTTAAAGGCAGGCGGGACGCCCACCCCACCAGAATTTTTTTGGTTTTGTGGGTTGGGCATCTTGCGCCCCAAATATTTTTGCCAAAGCGTTTTGTGGGTTGGGCATCTTGCCTGACCCAAATCTTTTTGCCAAAGGTTCACTGACACAAATCAGCGATAATGTCCATGCGAAAATTCTCAACTAAATTGGTTAGATTCTGATAAATATCTGCGGATTCTACGGCAATTTCACCAATTAGTTCGAGACAGCGTTGATCGTCAAGGGAAGATGCAGCTACCTGTAATTCTGTTCTCCAGTCGATTGGCATTGTGGCTAAAGATGATCCCAAGGCTTTTAAAGTTTCTGGATTCAATATATTATCCGAGTTGCTGTTATTTTCTTCTTGGGTTTCTGACTGGGCATAAACATAACGTACCTTGAGATATTGAGCAATTTTGTCCAGGAGTTCTTCTGTGCGGAAAGGTTTCTGCACCCAGTCATCGCAACCGCAGGTTAAAATTGCTTGTTTATCGTCAAAAACACCCGCTGTTAAAGCGATGATGGTTATTCTTTTTCCTTTGGGTGTTGCTTTGATTTGCTTGGTTGCCTCATAGCCATTCATTACCGGCATCCGCATATCCATTAAAATTAAATCCGGATGCCAATTTGACCACAAACTAATTCCTTCTTGACCGTTTTCTGCTTCGCCTACTTCAAAACCGACTGCTGACAGCAATTGCACCAAAAATAAACGATTTTCTAAAATGTCTTCAACGACTAAAATGCGATAATTGGGTTGATTGGGTGCTAAGCAAACAATTTTTTGCTCCGAGGTTGGCGCTGGAATTGCAGATGCTGTGGGGAGCATAAGCGGAAGTGTTACTTTAAAAATACTTCCTTTACCTACTATACTTTTAACTGCTATTTCACCGCCCATTAATTTAGCCAATTGGTAACTGATGGCTAATCCTAATCCGGTGCCTTGTTGAGATTTTCTTCCGGATGAAGTTTGGGCAAATTTTCCAAATAATTGGTTGATTTCTGACGGGGCAATACCGGGACCTGTGTCTTCAATTTCAAATATTATGTATTCTGAATTAGGACTGTAATTTGAATCTATATTCTCCATATCTCTCCTACTCCCCTGCACTCTTACACGTAGTGTCACGCTACCTTGCGAAGTAAATTTGAAGGCATTGCCTAATAAATTAATTAAAATTTGACTTAATTTTCCCTCGTCTGTCTGGATGTATTGGGGTAGGTCTGTACCCAGAGCTAAAACCATTTCCAATTGTTTCGCATTGGCTCGAATTTGGAACATTTCTTGCAGGCTTTTTAGCAGTTTTTCCAAATCTGCGCAGGTCAGATTAAGGTCGGTTTTGCCTGCTTCAATTTTGGCTAATTCTAGCACTTCGTTAATTAAATTCAGCAGGTGGTTGCCGCTGCGGTTGATGATAGCGAGTTGCTCTTTTTGTGGAGGTGGCAGCGGTTGGCTGCTCAGAAGTTGACTAAAGCCTAAAATTGCGTTGAGGGGGGTTCGCAACTCGTGGCTCATGTTAGCGAGAAAGGCACTTTTGGCGCGGTTGGCAGCTTCGGCATCTTGTCTTGCTTGCTCTAATGCTGTGTTTTTTCCCAACAGTTCGGCGGTGCGATCGCGTACTTTTTGTTCTAAAATTTGAGCGTAATCTTCTAATGCTTGGTGCGATTCTTTTAACGCTTGGTGCGAAGCTTTCAGTTTTGTCCACAACAGATGAACGCGACTGACAACACCAGCGCTGACTAAGGCTAAAAATGGTGCAGCAGCAGTTACCCACCAACCGGATAAAAACAACAAGTAAGCGCTACCCACCAAACTAACACCCGCAACGGGAAGCGCCACCACAACCCAACTCTCAGAACCTATCCTCCATGCTAATGCCGCTCCTATGCTTGACCAGAAAAATATCCACACCCAATTCAAATGTTCTGGAATTCCCCGCAGAATTTGCCTGCCTTCTATTGCTGCACTAACGAGTTGACTGGCAAGGTCGGCATGGACTTGAACGCCAGACCAAACTGTGTCAGAGTTGGTGCTGTAGGGGGTTAAAAAGCGATCGCGCGTACTTTCCGCTACCGAACCAATCAGTACGATTCTCCCCCGCATTAAATTCGCCGGAATTTTGTTTGCCAAAACATCTGTTACAGAAATGGTGGGGGTTTTCTGGCGCAGGCGGTGGAAATTCGCCAAAATTTGATAACCGCCGCTATCGGCATCCACATAACCGCCTTCATTTTCTTGCAGCGGCGTCAGTTTGGCTTTGCCTAATTTAAAGCTGCCGTACTGACTTCTTTCCAGGTAAATATTTTCCGCTTCTAAATAAGCTAATGCCAGCTTAGCTCCTAAAGTTGAATAAATTTTTCCCTCGCTGAGGATAGATAATAAATGGCGGCGAATTTTACCATCAGCATCCAGCACCAAGTCGCTGGCAGCAACTTGGTTTTTCTGTGGCAGAACGGGTGGCGGCGGCACAACTGGACCATTCCCATCGCCGATGACTTTTTGAATGCCAATTAAATTGGGTGTGGTAGCAAATATGTTCAGTAATTCTTGATGTCCGGGTTCGACTTTAAGGTTGCGATAAATATCTAACCCAATAACTCGCGGTTGTTGCTGTTTCAGGTTTTGGATGACTTTTGCTAACTTCGCATCTGACATAGGCCAGCTGCCCAAACGCGAGATATCTGGCTCATCAATGGTGACAATAATTACACTGGAAGAGCCTTTTTCTAGGGGACGCCAGCGAAACCATTGGTCTAAAATCGTAGATTCAAGCAACTGCAATGCACCAGACCCTTGCAGCGCCAGAACCGCTCCCGCTACACCGATAGCGGTTATGCCGATACCGCGATGGGGAAGAATGGGATTTGTGAGCTTTTTCCACATAGATGGTTTTTCGCTGCCGCCGTAAGTCTTGCCAGCTGAAGTTTTGTACTTTTCCTATTGTGCGTCGCCAATGTAAAAATTCTGTGAATATGCTTTAATTTTTCTGTTGGGTTAATTGTCAGCAGCTTTTGGGTTAGGTCGCGATTGCATTTTCCACATCAGCTGAAAAGTCAGTATATTGAGAGCTTGCACCAGTCTCATAACCCGCCAGGAAATCAATTTCAAACGCTTACTGTTAATTCCTCTAAAGATGGCTTTCCCTATTAGCCATAAAATTTTTTCTTTGGCGGTTTAATGAGCAAGTGCAAGAGCTTGAGCTACTACAACCTGGTTACTGGTAACTGGTAACTGGTTAGTGCGATCGCCTCTAATCCCACCGATTTTAATACTTCTGCCCAAGAAGCAGCGAGCGCTAAATTCCCAGGTTCTGCCTGTCCCAGTTCCACCAAGGTATTAACCGCATCGTACCAAAATCCCCGTTTGGCATAGAAGGATACGCGATCTAAGCCTCGCAATTTCGCTAATTCTTGCTTTAAACTATCGTTGAGTTCGGTGCGTTCGATCCAACCCCCTACTACCATGTCTTCGGTTCGTTCGTTAGGATTGCAAATCAGGGCAACTGTCCAATAGTAGGGTTTATCCTTGACCAAAGATGGCGCATTTTCTGGTAACTCAATCCTAATTAATCCAGTGCGATTAGCAACGGGAAAGTTCATTTGATAAACGCCGTTCATCTGCTCGTCAAATAAGCTGAATTCCATCGTTTGGGCAGTAGTTTGCGGTACGTAAACCAGGAACTTGGGACGCGAGCTTTGGGTTAAACCTAAGTGACTACCTGGACTCAGAGCGGTTAAAGTAGCGGAGCTGACCGTTCTCTTGGACGGGTCGCAAGCGCTGCTAACAGGACGCGACCCCCCACCCGCCGTACCCCTACGGGGTATGCCCTTCCCTGGTGGCGGTTCAAAACTGGTTGCCCGATTTTGTGACCGCACGCTAGGGGTGAAATTAGGTGCTACCAGGACCCAAAGCGTCAAGAGTGCAGGAATTAGCCTTAGGGTAGATTTACTGGAGGTCATATTCGCTTACCTTTGTATTAAGCATCGATTAAAACCCAGGGTGAAATAAAAAAACTATTATTGTTGGGGAATTCGGCTGCAAAGCCATATCTGCTGTTTACACTCCCAAGTTTAATGGGTTGTATCCGTTAAAATCTTCGCTATGCCCATTGCCTGCTATTTGTCAATAAATTTTGCTGGTTACCAAGAATTATTGCACTTTTTCTGGTTCTGAGCAATTGTTCCAGTTTGCTTTTATCCCGATTTGTAGGTCAAAATTTGGCGATCGCACAGAAACACTCCCCTAAAGCCAATTACCAATCAAAATAAAGGAAGCCCAGAAGTACGGATGGTTAAATTCGGGTTGTTTGAGCATGTGGAGTTGCGCCTGTCTTACCGCTTCGGCTTTGGTCACTCCTGGCTTGAGCAATTCTTGGTAGAACTGTACCATAAACTCTGCCGTGGATTCGTCGCTCACCATCCACAGAGATGCTAAAGTACTGCGAGCGCCGGATCGCACTGCTACCCCTGCTAATCCCAGCGCAGCCCGGTTATCGCCTTTGGCAGTTTGACAAGCACTCAGCACCAGTAACTCAATCGCCGGTGAGTCGGTTAATTCTCGGTTAATCAGCAATGTACTTAACTCTTTAACGTCAATTCTTCCATCCCAAGTGAGGATAAAAGTTTCTTCTGCTTTGGAGCTAAACTGACCGTGAGTTGCTAGGTGCATCACCGAAAATGGCAGGGTTTTGATTCTGGTTTCCAAAGCGTTGGTGGTGAACTGTCGATCGAGGAGAATCGTAGCGGGAACAGTTGCACCAATCTCGGTTACTTCTGCTTTCACTCCTGGTAAGGGCGAAAATTCCCCATTACCTTCTGTCAATCCTCCGAGTAATGCTTTGAGGTGACTTCGGGCGATCGGACGGGGATTGAGTAATAGTAAACCGGGCGCGATCGCTACTTTATATTGTTCGATTAGATACCTCTCCCCATCGTGCAACGCCGCCATTGGTATATTCCGCAAAGATCCATCGAGAACAAACACCAAAGTTTGCATATTGTTTTTAGTTAAATCTGCTACCGCTGGTTTGATTAACCAACCGTAAATTTCCTGAGCCAGACTCAACCGTTCTTGGGGGAAAGCAGTGCGTCGCATCGATTGGCGCATTCGGTTGATGACGATTTCTACTTGCTGTTTTTCCAGTTTTGTGGTATAATGCCGCAAAGGTTGACCGGAAAGCGAGAGGATGACTTCGATGCGATCGCTTAAAATAATCGGATAAATAACAGCAGCCGTGGGATCGATTTGGTCAATTTGTCGGGGTTGAACGTCCAAACAAGCTTCTCGAAAGAAATTAGCAAGTTCGGCTAATTGCAGCGCTTCAATAGTTTCCCTTGCTTGCTGAAGTTGCGGTTGAATGGGATTATTTTGCAGTAATAAATCCACCAATTCCCGATAAACAGGTTCGACACTTTCCCGGAAAGAAAACTGTACTTCTTGGTTAATTGCCGCTAAATCTTGACGTAGCGATTGGAGAGTATTTACTGCGTCAGTATAACTTAAAATAGATTGGCTTTTATCTCCCGTCACCTTCAGCAGTCTCCCAGTTTGCCACTGCCACAAATAAGCAATTTCACCGGCGCGAATTTGCTGGGCTAAGATTAATGCTTGCTGGGTCAAATTTTTAGCCGCATCCCACTGTTGCGTTTGTTCGTAGAGTGCGCCTAAGCGCCCCAAAGCATAAGATTCGGCGCGAGGATTGCCTAAACTTTTAGCTTCATTGGCAGCATTCGCCAGAATTTTAGCAGCAGCATAAACTTCGTTAGGAGAGAGTTTAACCAAACATTCTGCTAAGTTTATTTGAGCGTAAATCTTAGTTTGGCTAGGTGGTAATTTGGCGAGTTGGTTTTGAATTTTGCGAAAAAGTGAAAGTCCATCAGCTAATTGCTTTAATTTGACCAGCAATTCCAGTTGATAAATTTCCGCTTGTAATTGAACCGGGCTATTTTCCCCGCTAGCTTGTTGGTAAAATTGCAGTGCGACTTGGGGTTGTTCTCTAGCTTGGGCAAGATTCCCTAAACTGAATAAAGCAATTTGAATATCGGGGAGAGATTGCAGTTTTTGAGCAATCGCTAAACTCCCTTCCAGAGTTTTTTGGGCGGCGGTAAAATCTCCTAAAACTCGCAGAATATTACCGATATTTAAAAGTGCAGTAACTTGGAGTTGCGAGTCTGGTTGGTTGTTAAGGGATGTTGCGACTTTTTCCAGAATAGTTTTAGCCCGCAGGTAAAAACCCAACGCTTGCAACGCCCTTGCTTGATTGAGTTGCGTGCCGATTTCGCCGATGCGATCGCTTATTTCCCGATAAACTTGTTCGGCTAACTTCCATGTTTCTAAAGCAGCTTCCGCCTGTCCCTGAATCAAATAAAACTGACCTTGATTATTCAAGACTTGGGCAACAATTAATTGAGTATTTTGCTGCCTAGCAATTAAATCCATTGCCTGATTCATTGCCCCAGTTGCTGGCTGGAATTGTCCCAATTGTTGATAAGCGAGGGCAAGATAACTCAAGACCAACGATTGATTTAAACTATCTCCTCTAGAACGATATTCTTCTGCGGCTACTTTCCAAGTATTTATGGCTTCTAAAAATCGACCCGATTGATAAAATTGTTTTCCGGTTTGGAGTAGATTTATTCTGGGAACCTCTGCGGATTGTGGCGAGCGATCGCTAACAGCAGCATCAACGCCTAGAGCCATCATAAATCCCACGCTGCCGATTATTAATAGCAAAAACAGGTTTCGTAACAAGGTTTTGGATATATTTTTAAACGATAATTTCATCGGAATTATGGAAAGATAATTTTCAGGCGATCGCAGTCATTCTGGGATTTTAGATTATAATATTAAACTCTAACAATAAGCGTTGCGATAACATAAACCGTTAAATAAGTAGGTGAATATAAATAAACTCACCACAATCGCGGGCGGGACGCCCACCCCACAAGATGAAGGTTTTGTGGGGTGGGCGTCCCGCCCGCCATAGGTAGAGATAGCTATTTTCACTTTATTTACCTGCACCTACTTAATTTCTTACCAAGACAACAGAATTTAAAGAATGCTTCAGGGCAACAAAATTAAATTTGGCTGACAATTTGGTTGTAACTCGCTATTAAAAGGTGCTGGAGCAGGTGTTTCCGCGACGAGTCTGACAGTACCATCCCCATCGACTACCCAACCCGTCGCCTCAACTAAGGTATTTTGGATTGAAGTTCTCACCTGCTCCTCTGCACCATAGCTCACCTGCTCTCCTGGAATTCGCCAATCAATCCAACCGGGAGGCAGATTCAAAGCTTCTCTAGGAGTAGGTGGTAATCCTCCTCTTCCAGTTACGGTAAAGCTGTTGCGTCTCGTTTGCGGGGAACAAGTTTGAACAATTTGATTAGTCGGGTCGGTTAAATTTGCTGGTAATTCGACTAATCCAGCGGCGGTTTGAACTTCTGGGCTGTTAATTTGTACGATACCGCTAAACTGGGGGCCTAGTTCTGAGGTGGCGGTGATGTCGCTAAAGTCAGTGGTGCGCGATCGCAATTGAGTCCCAAAAATCCCTTGTGTATTAATCGTTACTCGCCCTCCAGCACCTTGTTGGGCGTTGGCGCTGATGTCGCTATTTTCCAAAGGCATCGCCACTAAGGTATGGGTATTGATTGTGATGTTGCCACCATTGGTATTACCCGCATTGGTGTTAATCGAACTGCCACGGCGCAGCTGGATTTGTTGCGCCTGGAGATGAATATTTCCGCCTGCACCAGAGCCAGTAGAAGCATTAATACTACCTTTGTTGTCAAGGTTAATCGCATTGGCTACAACCGTAAGATTTCCAGCATTTCCCGTACCTAAAGCCTGAACATTAACCGTTGCCCCATCCCGCACAATTAATTGATTGACATTCAGATTCAACTCTCCTCCACTTCCCGTAGCCGCAGGATTGGTAAACTGGTTCGCAATACCGACTGATGCCTCAATTTTGCTAATAAATTCATCGTTATTAGCGCTACCAATAACTTCGATTCGATCTGCATTAATCGTAATGTTTCCCGCCGTTCCTGCACCTAAAGAAGCCACAGAAACTACGCCCCCATCTCTTAAAATCAACACAGGCGTAGAAATCCGCATATTACCTCCTGGGGTGTCGCTTAAAGTTTGAGAGCCAAGGTAGCTAGGAGATTGTCCCCCATTTGCCAAAATTTCAGTAATCCCTGCCACCTCTATCGACTCCGTAGCCGTAATAGTTAAATCGCCTCCCGGCCCACCAGCGTTAGCAAACAAAATATTACCAACAATCCCACCATTAGATGAGCTAATCCCCCCTCCTTGAGTAATAGTCAATCGCTTCGTATCAACGGTAATATCCCCTGCCTTTCCAGTACCGCCAATAGAATTTGTGGCAATTGAATTTTGCAGTGCAGCTCCAGCGGGATTGCCTAACAAGTCTATAGATTCAGAAGCTTTGATGCTAATATTCCCCGACGCGCCCTCACTGCGGGTTATGCTAGCCAGAGCAGAGCCATCGCGAAGAGTTAATCGTTCTGTTTCAATCGAGATGTCTCCACCTTTGCCAGTACTTCCCGCCAATGTCCCATTATTGATTCCACCACCAAGGATCTCAACAGTATTGGCACGGATAGTCATGTTGCCGCCATTTCCAGCACCACCTGTTGCAGTACCTGCTGATGCTCCATTGTTCAACAGTAGGCGTCCAGTATCGATTGCAATGTTTCCAGCCACTCCAGAACTAAAAGTGCCAGTTTCCAAAATAATGGTTGGGTCAAAAGGGTTAAGCGTTCCCGATATCAAATAGCTAATTAAAAGCTGTTGATAGCTATCGAATCCAATACCTTTCAGTTCCACTAAGTCAGTAACGCGAATATTGATATCTCCTCCTGCACCTTCTCCCAGAGTCAGCGTAGAAATTTGCGACCCATTTTGTACGAGCAACTGTTGAGCGTTGATATTTATACCCCTGCCGTCAATATTTCCTAAAGTTAATCCATAAATTCGCGAACCGCTGACAGTCACATTTCCACCTCTAATATCTATTTTGCCTCCACCTATTCCGCTAGTATTAATCAGCGCGCCACCAGATATTTCAATGTTGCCAAAATTTTGAATGCTGTCATAGTTCAAACTCCAACCGAATAAGGTAGGCGCAAGGCCAACAAAACCAGAACTCTTGACGCTACCAAGAATAATTTGTCCTCGACTGGCGGTTAAACTACCACCATTAAGTTGAATATCGCCGCCAATTAAGGCTAAAGTTTGACCTGGTTGTACGGCTAAACCAACTTGATTGGCATGAGGAATTGACTGCCCCCGCCGAGAAAAAGTTGGTAAATTGCCTTCTCCCACAGCAGTTGATTGATTGACTATCCTGCCGGGATTCGAGCCAAATTGCAAGCCAATCGGGACGTTAATTGTCAGTAGCGGTGGCGCAGAAGGATTAACGGCGCTAAATTCACTGCCATCGGCAAATCTAATGCTGTTAGCAGTACTGCCAATAAACGAACCGCCGATATTTAATTGGGCGTTTGGAGCAAAAACAATACCGTTGGGATTGAGCAAGAATAAGTTAGCCGTGCCGTTAGCTCGAATTAAGCCATCAATATTAGAGATTTTGCCACCAGTAACCCGCGTCAAAATATTTTGAATCTCTGGGGCGTTGTTGAAGAAAGCTGACCCATTCTTCGGGATAGAAAACTCTTGAAAACTGTGAAATAAATTGCCGCCGTTTCTGGTGCCACCAGAAATTTCAATTAAATTGCCGTTGGGGGTAACGACGCTATTATTTGGTAGGGTTGCATCTGGGATAATTTGTGCTGAAGTTGGGCTATTGGCAGTCAGCCAAAGTAGAGAAATCAGGCCAAGTTGCCAAAGGTCAGAATCTGGTTTCATATTGTTTGAGTTTAATGGGAGCGAAGTCTATTAACCTAAGTTGCTAGTTATAAACAAGGGCGGTGCCAGCTGGCTAATTGCGAGCTTGCTAATATAGGATTTTTACTGACATTAGCCATTAGCCATTAGCCATTAGCTGCTATGGATGAGATAACTAGCAACTTCAGCTATTACATCCCATCCGTCGGTGTATTGCCGCAGCTAGCAGGTTTATACCAGGAATTCGACCGCGTAATACTAGACACATTTGCTACCAACTCCACCTGACCTTTGTCGTTAATCGTCCATCCCGTTGCCTCAACTAAGGGATTTTGAATTGGGGAATTGGGAATGGGTAATTGGTAATTAGAAGTTGTCAACTGTTGAGGAGCAATTCGCCAATCAATCCAAGCGGGGGAAATATTCAAAGCTTCTCTAGGAGTGGGTGGCAATCCTCCTCTTCCAGTTACGGTAAAGCTGTTGCGTCTCGCTTGAGGCGAACAAGTTTGGGCAATTTGATTGATGGGGTTGGTGAAGTTTTCGGGCAATTGGACCAACCCAGCAGTGGGGTTAACCGCAAGACTGTTAATTTGCACAATGCCGTTAAACTGTGCGCCGCGTTCTGAGGTAGCGGTGATGTCGCTAAACTCGGTGGTGCGATCCCGCAACGCCGTGCCAAAAATCCCTTGTGTATTAATTGTTAGTTCCCCACCCTTACCCTGTTGGGCATTGGCGGTGATGTCGCTATTTTGTAGGGCAACTAAGGTGTTGGTATTGATGGTGATATTGCCGCCAGTAGCATTGTTTTGCGCGTTGGTAGTAATTCGGCTGTTGTCGCGCATCAGAATACGATCTGAGTTGATGGTGATATTGCCGCGATCGCCTGCCCTGGTTTCAGCATTAAGAGAACCGCCATTGAACAGCCGAATCGAGTCAGCATTCACCACCAAATTGCCTGCTTTCTCATCCTCAGTCGTCATATTCGCTGCAAGATTACTGACAGTTGCTCTTGCCCCATCCCTGACCGTCAAATTTGGGGTTTCTATTGTCACAGTCCCTGCTTTTCCGCTAGAGTTTGGTCCACCTGTAGCAGACAAGGAACTAACCGCAAGCGGATTCGTCCCCGAAGTGCCAATTACTTCTATAGCATCGCTTGCCCGGACGATGAGATTTCCCCCCCTTCCCACGCCAAAGGTAGAGGTGACTATTTGTCCACCATCTTTGATAGTCAACCGGGCAGTTTCAATCGTCACATTGCCCGCATTCCCCCTTATTCCTCGTCTAAACACAGAACTAGCGATCGTACTACCATTTATGAAGATGGTGTTTGGCAGAGCCGGATTCCTAAATTCGCCGAATCCAATTACTTCCACCGCCTCAGTTGCCCTGATGGTTAAATCTCCGCCATTCCCATCACCCGTAGTTGTCGAGAGAATTCGCGCCCCATCTGTTAAGCGCAAGCGTTGAGTTTCAATCGTTAAATCTCCCGCATTTCCACTGGAATCAACTTGGGCAGCAGTAAATAAGCCACTGGGAAACGCACCGCCGAAACTGCCAAATGCTTCTACGGAATTTGCCTTGACAGTCATATTTCCTGCGTTCCCAGTGCCAAGCGTCCCGGTTAATAGTGTTCCCCCATTGCCAATTACCAAGCTAGGGGTTTCAATCGCCATATCTCCCCCCTTGCCGCTAGAACCGGCTTGGCTGGTGGTATATATACCGCTGGGAAACAGCAAAATCCGGTTGAAACCCAGCACTTCCAATGATTCAGAAGCGCGTACCGTTATCCCTTCCCCATCCCCTCTCCCCAGAGTTGTTGCCAAAATTGCCGCACCATCGCGCAAGGATATCCGCCGCCCTTGTATTTGGATATTTCCACCACCATTACCACTGGCATCTGCCGAAGCTGCACCCGTAAAACGGATATCTCCCAATTGTGTGGCTAACTGTTCATTGCTAATTGCTAATTTGCCGTTAGTATTGGTAATTCCTAATGAGCCATTCGTCACTGCCCAAAGTTCAATTCGCCCGCCTTGTGCGGTGAGGTTTCCTCCTTCTATGGCAATATCACCCCCAACTAAGGCCAGAGTTTGACCGGGAGCAACTTGCATTCCTACAGGTCTGTTATCTCTAAAAATGGCCAAACTTACGGCGTCAGTCCGCAAGTTATTACCGCCACCCTGCACAACTATGCCAGCGGGATTTGGCCCCAATTGCAAGCCAATCGGTACGTTAATTGTCAGTAGCGGTGGCGCAGAAGGATTAACGGCGCTAAATTCACTGCCATCGGCAAATCTAATGCTGTTAGCAGTACTGCCAATAAACGAACCGCCGATATTTAATTGGGCGTTTGGAGCAAAAACAATCCCGTTGGGATTGAGCAAGAATAAGTTAGCCGTGCCGTTAGCTCGAATTAGCCCATCAATATGGGAAATTTTTCCGCCCGTGACACGACTAAAGATATTTTGAATTGTCAGAGCGTTATCAAAATGGGCTGTTTGTCCATTCAGAACAGAAAATTGCTCAAAACTGTGGAATAAATTTGTCCTTGATGGCGTTCCACCCGTAATGGTGAGGGTATTTCCATTTGGGGTGACGATGGAATTGTTGGGTAACGTGGCATCGGGGACAATTTGCGCTTGTGCCGCTTGCTGTAGGGTCAAGCAGCAAGTACACAAGGAGAGAAGGGAAGCGAAGTCTCTCCCACTAAATCCCTCTAATATAGCTGGCATCGGCGTTTTGGTAGCTGAGCGCGATTGTGCTGATGCCCAAATTTTATTCTAAAAGCGGTCTCAAACTTTGAATCATATCGATTCTGGTTACATCTGAATCATTAGACAAAATATCGTTTGTGGTAGGGGCACGGCATCTATAGGCTTTGTCTTTAACTCGAAGGCTTTCTGCTGCCGTGCCCCTACAACCAATTTTAATCATTTAGACGCAATCGGAAACGATATCACTCACCAGCAGCTTGGAGGATAGCTGGGTATAACTGGCTACTGACTCTAAAGTCTACTTGATTAATCAACCGATCGATTACAGGTTTAACGGCTATAATCAAACCGTTTCTCTTTGCTTGTAGTATCACACCCAGTATTCCAGTCACATTTATCCCATAATTTGTAGCGACGGCTCTACCACGACGCTCATCCATTAGAAGTAGGTTCGCTTGCAGTTCTAGTGCGAGGGCGATCGCTTCCGCTTCACCCAAGTCAATATTATTTTGACTGGCTTGTATTTGCGTTACTTGTTGATAATTTGTAACTGCTTGAGTTTGAATCCAGGCTAAGGTTTGTACTTCTATTGCGCCGGGGACAAGTTTATTTACTCCAGCCATTTCGTTGTAGACAGCGGTAGGAATGACCAGATTACCATACAATTCCCGCAGCAAATCTAGCTGACCAATCGCTGCGAGATTGGTAATCGGTGATGTATCGCTAACAACAATCATAGCAATCCCATCGATTGCAATGTTTTAACATCAGTTTGAAAATCTTCGACATCATAATTGATACAAAGTCCTCGTTTAGCTAATTCGTGTTGAAACTCAATGACTGTTACTCCTGTCCATCTACGAGCTTTACCGCTGCTAATTTTTCCCTGTTTGTACAGCATGATAGCTATTTCTAGTTTGAGTTCATCCTCGCTCATTTTTGTCGATTCGAGGATGTCATCTGGAATTACAACACTCATAGCGTTATACCCTATAAAAAAAGGTGGCTCTAATTTTTTTAGGATAGGCGAAAGATCGAGCGATCGCCTATTCCCAATTACCAATTACCCTCGTGACCCAGGCGGTCGCCTGGGAATGCCATTACCTATTAAGAACTTTCCCCATATAATCTCCCCAAACTTGAGCCGCATCGGCACTAGCACCCCTAGTACGCGAGTTATCATCGTTACCTAACCAAACCCCCGTAACGATTTGTCGCTGGCGGATATAGCCAATAAACCACAAATCTACATAGTCGTCGGTGGTGCCGGTTTTACCCGCTTCTCCCAGTCCTATTGCCGCATTCTTGCCGGTTCCTCCAGCAACGACGCCTCGCAGTAAACTGTGCAGCACATCGGCGACGTTTGGGGACAGTACCCGTTGATTGGCTTGGGAGCTTTGTGCTTGCGAGTATATTACGCGACAAGTGTTGATATCGTTAGCATCTTTGCAGTCGCTGCTATCCAAAATTCTGACAATGGCATGGGGACGGTTCCACACGCCGCGATTGGCTACTGCTCCGTAGGCTCCGGTCATTTCCAATACATTTACCACACTTTGTCCCAACACTAACCCCGGTACGGGATCGAGTTTTGAGTTTATCCCCATGCGCTGTGCCAACTCCACTACATCGTCTAACTTTGCATCCTGCGCCACTCGTAGGGCGATGACGTTTTCCGATAGCGCCATCCCGGTATACATATCTACAGTACTGCTACTGGCGCGTTCGCAGCCGCGAAAGCGTTGCCCATTCCAATTCAGGGGGGCGCAGGAATAAGACTTTCCCGGCGAAATACCTTTGGCGATCGCCGCCCCATATCCAAACAGTTTAAATGTCGAACCCGGTTGTCTTTGCGCTTGGGTGGCGCGGTTAAACTGACTCCTTTGATAATTGACCCCGCCCACGAGAGCCATAATCGCTCCCGTCTTAGTGTTCAAAGATACAACCGCACCCTGGTAAAATCGCTTAGCCCCAGCATTGCGGACGGCGTTACGCAAAGAAGTTTCCGCTTGTCGTTGCATTTTGGGATTGAGGGAAGTTTGGATAATAAAATTGCCTTCCCTGGCGATTTCTTCCCCCAATAAAGCGTTGAGTTCTTCAAACACGTAGCTGTAAAAATAGGGGGCGATAGTTCTGGCGCGTTCTTCGCAAACTTTGGGAGAAACTTCGAGGGCGGAACGCCTGCCAGAGTTCGCTTCGTCTTGGCTAATTTTACCTTGCTCCAACATGAGATTAATTACAGTATTGCGGCGCGCGATCGCTCGAGTACGATCGGCGCGATCCCCGCAAGGAGCGAAACTATTGGGAGCGGGTAAAATTGATACCAGCGTGGCGGATTCGGCTAAAGTTAAATCTCTGGCAGACTTATCGAAATAGTAGCGGGCGGCGGACTCGAAACCGTAAGCATCGACACCCAAAAATACGCGATTTAAGTAAATTTCCAGCAACTTATCTTTGCTGTAAACCGATTCTAATTTCAGCGAAACAATCGCTTCGCGGAGTTTGCGCCCTAAAGAATCTGCCCTACCCACGTAGTCGCGAAACAAACTGCGGGCGACTTGCTGGGTGACGGTACTGCCCCCTTGGCGATCGCCGCCTTTACTAATAATCACTGTTGCCCGTAAAATCCCAATTGGGTCAACGCCCAAGTGCCAATAAAAACGTCGGTCTTCCGAGGCGATAACAGCTTTGGGCAGGTAAGGGGAAAATTCCGATAGTTTCAATTCGGCGTGGGATTGACTGCGGGGGGCGCGTAGGGGTGAAACGCCATCGTCGGTGGTGACAATGACGGGTCCACCAATCGCCGGGGGTAAAGGTTTTACCGAGAATTTTTGCCACTCAAAACCTACCCACAAGACCAACAAAGCCGCCATGCCGCCGACGCCGCACATAACTTTTTCCGCAGCATCGACATATTTGGGTGGCGGATCGATAAATTGCAATCTTACAGAAGCTGCTAACTCTGGTGGACCAAGGGTGAGAACTTCATTGTGGTGCAGCTTTTTGGAGGTGACCCGGCGTCTGCCCTTGTAGATGCCGTTGGTGGAGTTTTCATCTTTGATGATAAAAGAATTTTGCCCCCTTCCCGTACGGATTAAAGACAGGTGAATCTGACTGACAACTGGATTGCGGACTACAATATCGCAAGATTTGGAACTGCGACCTAGTAAATAGCGATCGCCGATTAAAGGAAAAACTTCGGCTTTATCCGCATCGGCGTCTTGTACCCAGAGTTCTGGCACTCTGGTATTGGGTTTTAGCACCAACTTGGTGAAATTAACTTTAGCCTGAACTGTCTGAACGGCTTGCGTAATCGCACCCAGAATAGTTTTAGACGGTGGTCGTTGTTGGGGTTGGGGAGGAGTCATATTCAATCAGGGCATGGGGCATGGGGCATGGGGCATGGGGCATTGGGCATGGCGTATCTCTCCCTTGTCTCCCCTTTAGCCCGAATCTTATAGTATTTCTAAAACCGATTGTACAGACTGCAACAGTCTTCAGATCGTCCCCTTGATCGGCGATTATTTGCGATCGCTCTCACCTTTGGAATCAACCTTCTGCAAGCTGGCAATCAACAGGCAGACAATGCCTATGTTAATAAACACATCTGCCAGGTTAAATACCGGAAACTGTATCAGCCGGAAATCCAAAAAATCCACCACACTACCGGCAATAAATCGGTCGATACCGTTTCCCAGCGCCCCCGCTAAGATTAGACCCCAGCCTACCTGTTCCCAACGAGGGAGGCGCGACCCAAACCAAGCATATGCCATCAAGGCGATGCTGACTAGCAGGGAAAGCCAGCGCAACCAAACCGCCCCAGTGAACATACTAAATGCCGCACCCGTATTTCGCACGTAGGTAAAGTGAAACACACCCGACCATAAAGGCCAAGTTTCGTACAGGCGGAAGGTTTGCACGATCCAAAATTTTGTCAGATGGTCTAAGAATAGTCCCAAACTGGCAGCGATCCAGAACAAGCGGTTTTTAGTCATTGGTGATTGGTCGGTTGTCAGTTGCCTATGGTAATGGGTAATGGCGTTCCCAGGCGACCGCCTGGGTCACGAGGGTAATGGGTAATTGTCAAGAGTAGGGGCGGGTTTTACCAACAGAAACCGGGTTTCTGTGCAAAATTGTTGAGCCAGGAAAGAGTTCGTGGTCGAAACCGGGTTTGAGTGTTAAAGTGTGTCCCTACAGCCTGTGAATCTAATTACCAATTACCAATTACCAATTACCGCCCTCACATAGAAACTTGAGTTAATAGAACATTAAGCGTCGCAGAATAAACGATAATACCGTAACCGCGCAGATCAGCGCCAGCTGTCCAGGGAGGGGATAAAATGAATATCTCAATGCAGCTTGCCCGATGGACGTCTCGCTGGTTCCCCACCCGATGTAATGGCTGAAAACTAAACAGACCAAACCGATTAAATGAACCACTACCAAGCCGCAGACACAGCTAAAGGCGAGATTTTCTAGCGTCGGCGGTCTTTTAAACGCTA
Organism: Microseira sp. BLCC-F43; assembly: GCF_041929235.1. Taxonomy (NCBI): domain Bacteria; kingdom Bacillati; phylum Cyanobacteriota; class Cyanophyceae; order Aerosakkonematales; family Aerosakkonemataceae; genus Microseira; species Microseira sp. BLCC-F43. The sequence goes on along the minus strand of NZ_JBHFNP010000359.1, from coordinate 36,533 downwards.
AAAAGCCACACAACCAAGCACCGGGAACAAATCCCAATAAATATCCAAAGCTAGGCTGTTTGAGATAGGCGAGTCCACCACCCTGGTCAAAAACGGGAAGCCAAGCTAAGCCTAAAGCAAGATACGCGATTTGGGACATAGCACCGGCATTTTTGCCCCCCAGACATCCAACGAGTAACACGGCGCCGATCTGGTAGGTGACGCCCAAAGAGTGCGTTGGAATGCCAGACTGACTCCAATGCCACGGAAAATCAGTCACGGACGCTTCTAGAAAGGTGCCGCCAATCGTGAGGATTAGCCCAATTAGAGCCCACAAGTATTCGGTGGGAGAAAACATTCACAACAAGAGCAGAAATGAGAGATGAGAAAGATTTATTATCTTATCAACGAATTGACTGACAGCGAGCGATCGCTTGCTGCCCTCACGGGCGATTCTCCTACACCAGATGGGAGGCTTGCGCCTTTCGTTGACGTACTCCCCCGCTTAAAAGACGGGGGATTCTCAAAGGATGTTACGAGGCAGGCTGAAGCCGTGCCTCGTAACCCTTCTTCCTGCTTCGCTGACTCTTAACTAGACTGCTGCCAGTCCCCGTCAGACCGTCTCCACAGGCATTTTCTTCCACGCTGCGTCCCAGCGCAGTCACCCCTCTATTCCGGATCACTTGTGCGGCTGCTACATCCCGATGGGTCGTGTAACCGCAGTTGTGACAAACATGAAGCCTATCCTTTAATTCTTTTTTCCCAGTGTGTGTATCGCATTGTGGACACACCTGCGAGGTGTAATCCTTGTTCACCTTGGCAAAGTACACACCCCGCTTCCAGCACACCCATTGCAGAACTGAGACAAACTGTCCAAATCCAGCATCTAGTGTGTGTTTACCGAGCATTCCTTTCGCCCATGTGCCGAAATCGATATCCTCAACAAAAATCATTCCTGCATCGTCACAAAGCTTGTGAGCGAGTTTGAAATGCCAGTCTTTGCGAGTATCCGCAATGCGTTGATGTAACCGTGCAATTTTCCGATTCAGCTTATGACGATTGTTCGATCCTTTCTCTTTGTGCTTCAGTCTGCGTTGCAGCAATTTCAGCTTGCGGTGCAGTGAATCTAAAAATCGAGGACGTTCAATTAACTCCCCATCAGACGTTGCCGCGAATTTATCAAGTCCCAAATCAATCCCGCGTGGATGACCTGCAAGAACCGGGTCAGGCACATTCACATCACATTCAAGGGTGAACATGAGGAAGTATCCCGAAGCTTTACGAACCACTCGAACTTGCTTCACCACGAAACCGTCAGGGATTTCGCGAGACTTGATATATTCCATCCACCCCAACTGAGGCAGCTTGATTTGATTTCCTTTCAAGAATTGAGACTTGCCCCATTGCGGATACACAAATGAGCGCATCCGATAACGGTTCTTGAATCGGGGAAACCCCATACCTTTGCGCTTCATATCGACAAAGGCGGTTTCCAGCTTTCTTAAAACCTGTTGCAGCACTTGAGCGTTAACTGTCTTGAGTTCTGGAAATTCAACCTTGGCACGAGTCAGAGAGTTTGCTTGCTCGTAGTAGTTGGGATACGGCGCATCTGCTGGAATGATGTACTCGGAGATAATTGAGCAAGCATTCACCGGACACTTACGATAATTCAGCCAGTCTTTACGCTCACGCAGGGCAAAGTTCCAAACTTTTCGGCACACTGTTAAGGTGTGTTCGATGATTTTGATCTGCTCATTTGTGGGCACTGCTTTGTACTCGTAAGTTAGGGTTAACACTATTCTATCAACTCCGTTTTGTAGGATTTTTTCAAGAAAGCGCATAAATCTTGCATAACCCGGACACACAGAGGGCTAAAGCCCTGGGTTAGCTTTCATCCCCCGGTTAAAACGCGGGGGTTCTCAGCATGTCATGTGATAGATGAATTATGGCATTGCTTGTTTGGCGCGTCACAAATACTGCTATTCTCTAAAAAAGACTTATTGTAGTTTTATTCTGCCCAAAACTTGGATTTAGTTAATTTTACCCAATTATATCATCCCACAACTGGGGAATGCAGCCAAAAGTTTGACATTTAATTAAGTCAAGCGGCTAATTTTGGGGTTTGTTAACCTTTTCTTTACCATTAGGCGATATATTTTAAGGGTTTCTCCGTACAAAAAGCCTTTCGTTAAAAACAATGGTTTTCCGTATTGTTGCGATCGCTCCCCATCGTCTGGCTGCCAAAATTTCTGGTGTAGCCTTGACATTGGGTTTAGCAGCTTGCGCTCAACAGCAAACCCCAACAAGTACCGCAACACCTGGTGCAGGTACGACAGCTACGGGGACAACAGCGACAACCCCTGTAGCGGCTGCACCCAGCAGGCTGAATCTAGCTGGGCCAGTATCCCTAACCGGCGCGGGTGCTTCTTTCCCCGCCCCTTTGTACCAGCGTTGGTTCGCGGATTTTAACAAGGTAAATCCCAACGTACAGATTAACTATCAATCAATTGGTAGCGGCGCGGGAGTTGAGCAATTTACCGCTGGTACTGTAGACTTTGGCGCCAGCGACGTTGCCATGAAGGATGAAGAGATTGCCAAGGTTAAACAAGGCGTGATGTTGCTACCGATGACCGCAGGTAGCATCGTAGTGGCGTACAATTTACCAGATGTAGCTGAACTCAAGCTACCACGGGATGTTTACGTCGATATCTTCCAGGGTAAAATTACCAAGTGGAACGACCCCAAAATTGCCGCGGCAAATCCAGATGCTAAGCTTCCAGATCTGCCAATTACCGTTGTGCATCGTTCGGATGGCAGCGGTACTACGGGGGTTTTCACCAAACATTTAAGTGCCGTTAGCCCTGAGTGGAAAACCAAAATAGGGGAAGGCAAAACTGTCAGTTGGCCCACAGGTTCAACGTTTGTAGGTGCCAAAGGAAATGAAGGCGTCACCGCCCAAGTTGTACAAACAACTGGTGCAATTGGTTACATTGAATACGGTTACGCCAAGCTGAATAATGTCAAGTTTGCGGCATTGCAAAACAAAGCAGGCAACTTTGTCGTACCGACTGAACAGTCAGCCGCACAAACCTTGGCTTCGGTGACGTTACCAGCAAATCTGCGTGCGTTTATTGAAGATCCCGATGGCGCCCAATCTTATCCCATCGTCACCTACACTTGGTTGATGGCTTATAAGCAATATCCCAATGCAGCCAAAGCCCAAGCGGTGGAAGCGATGATTGAGTATGGTTTGACTGAAGGGCAAAAGGTTGCTGCTGAGTTAGGTTACGTTCCCCTACCTGCGAATGTATTGCAACAAGTAGCAGCTGCTGCTGATGCCATCAGCCCAGAATACAAAATAGCTGTTGCCGCTGCTACGCCAACAACTTTACCGGGTACGACAACAACCCCAGGCGCTGCGCCGACCAGCCCAACGGGTACGACAGCAACTCCAGGTGCTACCCTGACCAGCCCAGGCGCTACCCCATAACAGAAGCGAGATGGGAATTAGGCTTAAAGGTTACGGTTAGTACCGCGTTACCTTAGCCAAAGGCTGAGTTAGGTTTGCTCCCACATTTTTTGCAGTCTTGGGAAGTTAATCATGCGTCCACAAGCGAACAACATTCCATCCGTAATTCAACCCCGGTCTGAAGCCGATAGGGTGTTAGATCGGGGCTTTATCTGGTTAACTCGGCTGTTTGCCCTAGCGATCGCTTTCATCTTACTTTGGATAGCATTCCAGGTGACCTCTAGTGCCATCCCCGCTATCCTGGCGTTTGGCCCTGGCTTTTTATTTCAAAGCGCTTGGAACCCGGTAACAAGTCAGTACGGCGTGTTACCTCAAGTATATGGAACTATCGTCAGTGCTTTGATTGCGCTTTTATTAGCCGTTCCCATCGGGGTTGGTACTGCTGTCTTATTGAGCGAGAACTTTTTACCGTCAGCGATTCGCACGGTACTGGTATTTCTGGTAGAACTTTTAGCAGCAATTCCCAGCGTTGTTTACGGTTTGTGGGGCATTTTTGTCGTGATTCCCATCCTCAGACCAATCGGAGGATGGCTCAATTCTACCTTTGGTTGGCTGCCAATTTTTAGCACGCCACTAACCGGGCCGGGAATGTTACCGGCTGGGATAATATTAACGATTATGATTTTGCCAATCATTACGGCAATTTCTCGCGATGCGCTGATTTCTTTGCCCCCCGATTTACGACAAGCTGCGGTAGGATTGGGAGCAACGCGGTGGGAAACAATCTTTCAAGTTTTGGTACCTTCTGCTTTTTCTGGAATTGTTGGCGCGGTGATGTTGGCATTAGGTCGCGCGATGGGAGAAACGATGGCAGTCACTATGCTAATCGGTAACTCCAACAACGTAAACCTATCAATATTAGCCCCCGCTAACACGATTTCTTCCCTGCTGGCAAATCAATTCGCCGAAGCCAGCGGATTGCAAGTTTCAGCGCTAATGTATGCAGCGTTGATTTTGTTCTTGTTAACGCTTTTAGTCAATATTTTGGCTGAGCTAGTTGTTCGGCGAGTGAAGCGACTATAAGATTAATTTGAGATTTAAGATTTAAGATTTAAGATTTAATCTAAAATCGGAAATATAAAATCTGAAATTAAATTTACCAATGGCGATATTGAGTGTTAAGTTATGACCTATGATTTCCAGGCTAAGAATAATTCTGGATTTGCTGCGGGAAGTCTGAAGCGATCGAACTTTTCTCCCCGGACGCTGTTTAATACGGCGATGACATGGGTGGCATTTATTTGCGGTGCTTTGGCGCTCATCCCTTTGTTAGCGGTACTGAGTTACGTAACCATCCAAGGATTCAAGCGTCTGAATTTAAGCGCGTTCACAGAACTACCGCCGCCGCCTTTAGTACCGGGAGGAGGCTTTGGTAATGCAATTATAGGCACGTTAATTACTGTGGGAATTGGTGCGTTAATCAGCGTGCCAATTGGGATATTTGCGGCGATTTATCTGACAGAATTTAGTTCGGGTAAGCTGGCTCGTTGGATTCGCTTTGCTACCAATATCCTCAGCGGAATTCCCTCTATTATTGCGGGGGTATTTGCCTATGGGATTGTAGTTGTGACAACGGGTACGTTTTCAGCGGTAGCTGGCGGGGCAGCGTTAGCAGTTCTAATGTTGCCAATTATTGTACGAACGACTGACGAAGCATTGCAATTGGTATCAAAAGATTTGCGACAAGCGGCTTTTGGACTGGGTGCAACGAACTATCAAACTGTTTTGGGTGTGGTGTTGCCAGCAGCTTTACCGGCAATTATAACTGGGGTAACGCTAGCGATCGCCCGCGCCTCCGGCGAAACTGCACCTCTACTGTTTACCGCCCTATTTTCCCAATTTTGGCCTAACAATATTATGGCCCCCACTCCTTCGCTGGCGGTGTTAGTGTTCAACTTCGCCATTGTGCCTTTCAAAAATCAGCAAGAATTAGCTTGGGCGGCTTCGCTGATTCTCATATTCATGGTATTAATTACCAGTATTATCGCCCGCTTGGCAACTCGTCGGAAAGCTTATCGATGAATAGGCTAATGGCTAATGGCTAATGGCTAATGGGATACTAAAGAAACAACGCCCTGATTTAGATTCCCTTTTCCTCTTAGCAATTAGCAATCACCAATTACCAACTCTAAACTTTTATGCGTTACCATCCTGAAAATATCAATCAAACCGAAACCGTTTTACGGACAGAACACGTCAACGTCTACTACGGCACTTTCTTAGCCGTGCGGGATATTACAATGAATATCCCGAAAAATCGCATCACCGCTTTTATTGGACCTTCGGGTTGCGGTAAAAGTACCTTGCTGCGCTGCTTTAACCGTCTGAACGATTTAATTGAGACTTTTCGGGCAGAAGGTAAAATTTATTACCAAAAACAAGACCTGTACGCCGCGGACGTCGATCCGGTAGAAGTGCGGCGTCGGATTGGCATGGTGTTTCAAAAGCCAAACCCGTTCCCCAAATCAATTTATGACAACATCGCCTTTGGAGCGCGTATCAATGGATACAAAGGGGATATGGATGAATTGGTAGAGCGCTCGCTCAAAGGTGCCGCTTTATGGGATGAAGTGAAAGATAAACTCAAGCAAAGCGGGTTATCGTTATCGGGGGGACAACAGCAAAGGTTGTGCATTGCGCGAGCGATCGCAGTTCAACCCGATGTAATCCTAATGGACGAACCTTGCTCGGCACTAGACCCGATCTCGACGCTGCGGGTGGAAGACTTGCTCCACGAACTCAAAGAACAATACACCATCGTCATCGTCACCCACAACATGCAGCAAGCTTCCCGCGTGTCCGACATGACGGCATTTTTTAATGTGGAACCCACAGACAAAGGCGGTCGCATCGGATACCTCGTAGAGTACGATCGCACAGAGGTAATTTTCCAAAGTCCTAAAGAAGAATCTACCCGCGAGTATGTCAGCGGCAGATTTGGTTGATCAATAGACCTGTGGCAAAATTACCAGGGGCAGGCAGGATGCCTAGCCCACAAAACTGGAAAAATGCTTGTGGGGTGGGGGTCTGGTGCAGGCAGGATGCCTAGCCCACAAAACTAGAAAAATGCTTCTGGGGTGGGGTCTTGCCTGCCCTTGGGATGGTTTGAAAAGGACTTTTGCCAGAAAAATCTAATCGAGGAGAGAAGCGAGAGGAAGAACAAGGGCGCGCTGATTTCCATTATTGGCAATATCAGTCGTAATAGCGATCCCCGCGATACCAATCCAGGATAGGATTAACTTTATCTTGTGTTTTATTTGAGTCTTATGAAGCGCTATTTGTCCCGTCTGCTTGCCCTGGTTTTGGTTGTGGCGATTGGGTTGGTGGGTTGCTCTAACAATCCATCGGGTTTAACTGGTAATTATAGCCAAGACACTTTGGCTGTGGTGAATACCCTGAAAACTGCGATTGAGTTGCCAAATGATGCGCCAGATAAAGCGGCGGTGCAAGCAGAAGCACGGCAAAAAATCAATGATTTTTTTGCTCGCTACCGGCGGGATAGCTCGCTGAAAACTCTCCGGTCTTTTACTACAATGCAAACAGCATTGAATGGTTTAGCCGCTCATTACAGTTCCTATCCAAATCGTCCGATTCCTGAGAAATTGAAACAGCGATTAAAGCTGGAATTCAATCAGGTAGAATCTGCCATTAGGCAAGGTGCTTAATTGGTAATTGGTAATGGGTAATTGGTAATGGGTAATTGGTAATGGGTCATTGGCTTTTGTTGTAACCATGACCCATTATTGATCTCGCTTTGTTACTAGCCCAAATTGCTAGTTATATCGTTGACCGTTGCATCGGAATTACGACCTGTATAAGCAATGAGCAATGAGCAATTAGCAATTAGCAATTACCAATTACCAATTACCACCGCCAATCTCTAATTTTGCGTCACAAATTCCCGCGTACCGGGATAGCCATCGCCAGTTTTGGTTGGTGCTTCCTGATACAATCCGCTTAACAGGGAAGCAGGTGGTTGTTGGTAAGGCCAAGCAAAGGCATGGCGGAAAGAAGCTTCCTGACAGGCTTGCAATTGGCGAAAATCAATTACATCCTGGGTTAGTAAATTTTCGTACTCGAACGGCAGGCGCACGTTATGTAACCCGGCGTTATCGGTACAGATGGCGATGTCTACACCTGCGTCAAAACAGCGGTCAAAAACAAGTTTGAGTTGACGAATATCGTCGAGGGTGCCGGTTTTGAGGTAGGTGGTGGGACAAACTTCCAGACACTGACGCCTTGCTGCTAATTCGGGCAATAATTCGGGATGTTTGAGGGGAATTTGGATGCCGTGACCGATTCGCATTAAATAGGGTAACAGTTCTGGGTAACAGCCATCGACGGTTTCGTAAAGGTGTCCGGTGGTGTTGAGGTTGAGCTTACGCGCATAAGCATATAATTCCACAAATTCATCCAACCGCTCGGCGTAATGGGCATCCCCGCCTGCCACATCCACCCCACAGACATACTCCCGCTTTTGGGCAGCCAAGTCAACAATCGCCCGATTCACCTCATAAGGTAACCGGGAGTGCGTACACAAAATTTGGCTGGTGACGATGGGATATTCTGTCAGAGAACTTGCTTTGCCGACAATTTCGACAATTTCCGCCATGCAGTCGATGCGCTGCGACTGAGTTAAATGTTCGGGTGTCCGCAGATAAGGCGTGTACCGTAATTCTAAATAAGCCAAATTCTCAAAAATATAAGCACCTCGAATTAACCGATAGATAAAGTAAGGCAGCGTTTGGGACGTTTGCACGCTTTCTACCAGGGTGTGCAATTCCAGATATTCATCTAGGGTATTGCGGGGACGGGTATAAAAATCCTCAAACTCTGCGTATTCTGGGAAGCGTTGCGCCTTCTGGGAGTCGTTTCGTTGGAAATATCTCCACAGAATCCGGGGTACGACGGAACCACCGAGATGGCGGTGTAATTCAGCATACAAAGACACGGTAACCTCTTGATGTTGAGAGGGATATTTATAAATTATGAACAATTATTACAATAACGGTTAGGAACAAATGCGATGTTTTTGCGTAGGGACACGGCATCCGAAATATTCTATCACAAGCGAACATTTTATGATTGCCTTGTCCCTACCGGGTTTTTGCGTAGGGATACGGCATCCGAAATATTTTATACATTTATGATTGCCGTGTCCCTACAACATTCCCGACAATTTTTCGCGGTAAACCCAGCAGATAAACCGGGTTTCTCTGAAAAATTCCCCCAAGAAACAAAGGTGATGGCCTGTATTTTTTGCATCAATATTTTTAATAATAATTACTCACAGCACCCAACCCAAGGTGAGAGGCTAAACTAGCCGTGACGCCCTACACTTCCCTGGGGGTAGGTTTTGGCTGACAAGACTTTCGCTGTTGGAACTGCCTACCCTTCGGGTTTTGCGTCAGCGGTACGCGGTACTCGTGTTCTTTCCCGCAAAAGCCATTTATAGTCAGGTTCGCCCAGGGTCCGACTGGAATAGCTAAAAAACCATTCGTCAATCGTTCCATGAAGATTTTACCCACAAGTGGCAGCGAGATATACGACACACTTGCTTGTGTCACCCCCTATCTTCAGTTATCAAGGTACTGTTCGGTGACCAGCATTTTCGGCTATTGCCACCTGATAGAATCATAGCAGCTATTCGCTGTATGTCGTCATATGGATACCAGAAAATTAACGATCGTGCTTCCCGTGATAGAGTTCAACGCATTAGAAGAGTACTGTCGCAAAAAAGGCAGAAATAAGACCGATGTACTGAGAGAATTTATTCGCAGTTTACCACCCGCAAGTAGATCCGAAATTGGCAATTAAGGCGCTGTCCCCACTCCTTTTTCCTGCTACGCCTTGAAAAAGGAGTGGGGACGCGCCTTAATTGCAGAGATCCCCCCTACCCCCCTTAAGAAGGGGGGCGCGTCAGACTTGGGGCTTCTGGCGGGCTAAGCTAAACTAGCTTCTGACAACCTCTGCCTTGTTGAATCCTCTGTTGCTCAAGCCATCTTTGATTACACGTTATTTTTATCGAAATTTATGGATGGGGTTATTGACAAATATCATTTTAAGTGTATTGGGTGCTAGCCAACCGAGTCAGGCAGCTAACCCTATCCCTTGTCAACTAACAGCGCAAGCCATCCAACAGAAAGAAAACCTGCGTCAGGCGGCAATCGGAGGTAACAGAGCCGCTCAAAACCGCTACCGGGCAGTTTTATCTCAACACGCGGGGCAACTGGCAGCTTGTCGCCAACGCAACTGGCCTCGCAATCAGGCGATTTGGCTGCGCCTGTATCCCTGCGATATCCGACCGGGATCCCTAGAGCGGATTATGGATCGGATTGTGAATAAAGGCTACAACCAAGTTTACGTAGAAGTCTTTTACGCCTCCCAAGTGTTGCTACCTCAGGCAGATAATCCTACACCTTGGCAATCGGTGGTGAAAGTACGAGGAGCGCAACGGGTTGATTTATTGGCGCAAGCAATCCAAAAAGGGCGACAAAGGGGTCTAAAAGTCTACGCTTGGCTATACGCGATGAATTTTGGCTCTGCCTACGCTCAACGACCAGACCGACGAGGGACAGTAGCTCGCAACGGTTTCGGACAAGATAATTTATCAGCTTTGTATGATGTAGCGGTTGATGAGGATTTGGTCAGAAGGGAGAATGGGAAAGCATTTATTGACCCTTACAACGCACAAGCACGGCAAGATTATCGCCAGCTTGTGCAAGCAGTCGTAAAACGCAGACCAGACGGGGTGTTATTTGACTATGTGCGATATCCGCGCAGTGGGGGAGGAGCTTCCGTCGCGACTAGGGTGCAAGATTTGTGGATTTATGGCGATGCTTCCCTGCGCGCTTTGTATCAACGCGCCTTCAACAACAAAGGACAGGCATTAATCTACCAATTCTTAAGTCAGGGATATATTACTGCTGGGGATATTGCTGAGATTGATGCGCTCAATCCTGAAGAAGGAGAACCGCTTTGGCAGGGTCGCAATCCCAATTCAACCAAATATTTGCCCCTGCCAGAACAGCGTCAGCCAATTTTGCAACAACAGTTGTGGCTATTAACCGTCACTCATGCAGTTCAGGGTATTTTAGACTTTCTGCAAGCGGCAATTAGACCTGTGCAGCAACAAAGGATACGCGCGGGAGCGGTATTTTTTCCCAGTGGAAATCGAGCTATTGGTCAAGGATACGACTCCCGGATTCAGCCTTGGGATCAGTTTCCCAGTTCGATCGAGTGGCATCCAATGCTTTACAAGGCTTGCGGCAATACCAGTTGCATTGTAGGAGAGATGCGAGAAGTTCTGAGTTTTGCTCAAGGTCGGACTGAAATTAAACCTGCTTTAGCAGGAGTTTGGGGTAAATCTATCAGGAACCGTCCGTCGTTGGAATTGCAAATGCGGGCGATTCGTCAATTTGCGCCGCGAATTGCTACGGTGAGCCACTTCGCATTTTCCTGGCAAGAACCTGCACTCGATCGGGAGCGGAAATTTTGTCGTTTGTAGTAGCAGGGCTTTCCCAGCAGGGGAAAGAACGAGATTTGAGACCAATTGGTCTCAAATCTCGGAGAAAGAAAAAATGGAGGCCAATTCCAGGGATAGGAAAATATTTGTGTACCATTGTTACAGAAAATGCGGCGAGACAATTTTTGGAACCAATTGGTTCCAAAACGCAGCCAGAGAAAAATTTTGTCTGCGATTGAGGGCCTGGTCTAGGAGAGACAACATATGAGACCCATGGGTCTCATATGTTGTCCGCCTAATTACCCTGAATAAAAATCTCGACCCGTCACCGTGTCACCGTTCTCCCAAGTCATTCCTAACTATGGGTGAAGAACCGGACATGATATCAAATCCTGGAGCCACAAATTTTGTCTACCAATGGTAGACAAAACTGGGAGAAAGAAAAACAGTTGTCTCTAATTGGAGACAAAAAGCGGGGAGAGAAAAATTTTTGGTACCAATTGGTGTCAAATCCTGAAGAAAGGAAAATATTGGCGTAGCAATCGTAGACAAAAGGCAGCGAGAGAAAAACAAACCAGCAGCGGACAGGTACTTTGCAACTATTCCCCGATGGGATAAACTAGCGTGAACTACCCCAACTAACCGCTTGCGGTATAGTTGGGGCTTGTAATTTCATGGGCGATTGCGTCTAAAAGACAAGAAACCTGGCCCCGTAGCCGTCTTACATCCCCGACCTTAGGTGTGTCGCTAGTTCCTAACGACAATATCCGCAAGGCTTCATTGTTTATATTTATCGCTGCATTGACATCGCGGTCATGGTTAGTTTGACAATGCTCACAAGTCCACTGTCTTATACTCGCCATCTCGCAATCTGGCAGGCCAAAGCCTTCGATGGATTAATGCGCCTGCGTCCCGCCGAAAAGCCAGTGACAAACAAAGCTTGATTATGCCGTGCCCCTACCCCTTTGCAGCCATTTGAAAACTGCTGTAAGAGTACCCTCAAGGGTACTGTGAGACTTAATTTAAGCTTGCGATTATAGATTTGTAGACGAAAGGAGGTTAACACTATGACTACCGAAAACAGCTATTATCCCAAGTCCTGCCAATTCACGGTTCCCATTACGCTTAAGGTTCCTATCTACCTGGAATTAGAAGTAGTTGGTAAGCCCACAGTTTGCCGGAACAATGGTCATAAAACTGATGACAGCGAACCAGTACTGGAAAAGGTAGAGTCGTAATATTAGGGAATTTTGAATCATTCACGTTCAATTCCTGCCGAAACCACTCATGTCTTTTTTCAACATGGGTGGGTTTGTGTAAAATTTCGATAAATAACGCAAGTTTATCATCGCTAATTCTGTGTGATCTTAGATTTTTAGGTTGGGTTGAACGAGGGTGAAACCCAACGCGAAATTGAAGCGTATCTTGGGTTTCATTCTCAGGAAAATTGAAAAAATATGACCATTTATTACAACCCAGCCTCCGAGCAAAAAGGATGCGAAATCATCGTTGACATCACAATAAAAGTGCCAATATTGCTGGAAATAGAAATATTGGGAATGCCACCAACTTGTCAGCCACAAGAGCAGATACCAGAGCCATATAATGTAAACTTAGAGGAGCCAGATCCCAATAGCCGAGAATTTCTCTATGAAGTAGTGGGAATGCATCATAATGGAGAAAATTATCCAATGCATTCCCCCATTCGTCACAGTGGTATGATGTGGATTTCTGTTCCGTTTAACCGCATGATGCAAGAAATGCAGCGGATTGTGCGCTTGGGGGGAAAAATTATCAGTGTCAAGCCGAAACAGCACTTCTGTCCTTGGCGAACGCTTGGATTATTCCTGATATTTTGCCTTATACTGTAGCGATGAAAAACAAAAAAAGGTGAGCCATGCCCACGGTTTGTTTTGCATAGAATTAATCGGCGATGATGAGTTTTACGGGATTTGATCGAGTACCCCCTATTGTGGGTTTGGTCACCGATTGAAAGGTAATATTCTGAAAACTTGACAGATGGATAACTAATTGATTGTCTGCCATGCTTTGACTTGAATCTGGGTATTTTTGCCCGTTTATCAAAGAAGTTTTTGTCAGCTGTTGATAAATTCAAAGCCACAACCTGCAAGCATTGATAATAGGCATCGGTTAGCCAAGGATATTCTTTTTTGATTCCTGGTAATAATCCTTGAATATATTTCCTGGCTCGTCCTTTTCCCGTTGCTTTATAAGTTTCTTGGCATAAATGAGCGTGAATAGTGCCAATACCATCGACAGCACCCAAAGCTTTTAGCTAGGACTACCTGTTGCTCGTTATTTGGATATATTCTGAACTTATAGGCTTTGTACATTATCGAGTTGATAAGTTGAGGATAATATCATACCACAGAGCTAGAAAATGTGGTGCTATGCCTAACGGCACGCACTCGCGTTCGCGGTTTATTTGTTGGTCCCAATTCATCCCTACCTAAAATGTGGGTATTTTTGCAGAATTTTTAGGTAGGGACTTCTTCCGACATTTTTGTTAAACTTTTTGAAGCTAGCGCTTGAGAAGTCCGTCTTGTTGAACCCGATCTTGAAACTGAAGCAATATTTCCCAACCTTTACGCGACGCCGGGGTTATTTCTGTCGCTTTTTTTTGGTTGGAGTCTTGACAAATAGCTTGGTAAGTGGAACGATTGCCAGCCAACCACTGCCGCCTTGGACCCAGATGGCTTGCCAATTATCCCCTGAAGCAAGTCAACAGAAAGAAAGCTGGCGAATAGCAGCATTAAACGGCGATCGAAAAGCCCAGAAACGCTATAAATCCCTTATAGCCGAAAATGCACGGCAATTGCAGGAATGTCGCTCACAAAATTGGCCTCGCAATCAAGCGATATGGCTGCGTTTGTATCCCTGCGACCTCCGACCGGGAGGGCTAGATGAGATTATGGATCGGATTGTTAATAAAGGCTATAACCAAGTTTACGTTGAAGTCTTTTATGACTCTCAAGTCCTATTGCCCCAAGCAGAAAATAATACCCCGTGGCAATCGGTGGTAAAATCGCCAGGATTAGAACGGGCAGACTTATTGGCGCAAGCGATTCAAACAGGGCGCGATCGCGGGTTAAAAGTCTACGCTTGGTTGTTTACAATGAACTTTGGCTACGCCTACGCACAGCGACCAGACCGACAATCGGTATTAGCCCGCAACGGTTTGGGACAAGATAATTTAGCAGCTTTGTACAATGGGACGGCGGAGGAAGAAGTACCCAAGGGAGATAGTGGGAAAGCGTTCATCGATCCTTACAACCTGCAAGCGCGGGAAGATTATAACAAGCTGGTGCAGGCGGTGGTGAAACGCAAGCCAGATGGGCTGTTATTTGATTATGTGCGATATCCCCGCAGTACGGGGGAAGCTTCTGTGGCAACCAAAGTGCAGGAATTATGGCTTTATAGCGAAGCGACGCAACAAGTTTTATATCAACGCGCCATGAACAATAAGGGATTGGCATTAATCCGCCGATTCTTGAATCAGGGATATATTACCGTTGCAGATCTTGCCCAAGTTGACGAGATGTATCCAGAGGAAGGAGAACCGCTTTGGCAAGGGCGCAATCTGGATCTGACCAAGAATTTGCTATCACCACAAGAGCGCCAACCGATTTTACAACAAGAGTTGTGGGAGTTGAGCGTCGCTCATGCAGCGCAAGGCGTGTTAGATTTTTTGGCAAGTGCGAAGTCTCCCGCACAGCAACAAGGAATTCCCACAGGTGCAGTCTTTTTCCCCGGTGGAAATCGCGCCATCGGACAAGGAGGATACGACTCTCGAATTCAACCTTGGGATAGATTTCCTGCTGCGATGGAATGGCATCCAATGGTTTACAAAGCTTGCAACGATACCAGCTGTATTTTAGAAGACTTGCAACGAGTTATTAGCCTCGCACCATCGGGAACGCAAATTAACCCGGCATTAGCCGGAGATTGGGGTATATCTGTGAGCAATCGTCCGCCGTTGGAACTGCAAATGCAAGCAATTAGGCAATTTGCGCCGCAAATTGATACGGTAAGCCATTTTGCATTTTCTTGGCAAGAACCCGAACTCGATCGAGAGCGGAAATTCTGTCAAATCAATTAAAAAAGGGGTCAGGATTTATACCAATTTCCTTTGATAATGCTACACATCAACATGTACCGATTGTAGGGGCGGGTTTTACCAATAATCTTTGGGGAAAACAAACAATTGAAGTAAACCCGCGAAGCCCCAAGTGTTTTGCAATAGACTTCTCCAATAATTCTTGTGGGATAGGCGTCTCGCCTGTCTTTGGGTTTGTTTTTTGGAGAGGTCTAATGTATTATATGATGTCCGGTAGCATCGGTAGCGTAAGCAAAGGAAGGGTTTAACTTGCATATCTCGTGGTTGCACAGAATGATATCATGTCCGGTTGATTACCCGTACTTAGAACTGACGCCCAGACACGGGGACGCTCCCGACGCGGAGAATTTTAATTAAGCGTGAAAAGCCTGACATGATATTATATGATGTCCGGTCGATTACCCGTAATCAGAAGCCGGGACACGGCATTATTAACGTTATTTGTTTGTTCGAGAAATCTATGATGCCGTGTCCCTACGCAACGACTCTGTGAGGTTTTTTTATTATGGGCAATTTAACGAATATCATATGATATGATGTCCGCTAGCAACGGTAGTGTATAGTTTTTGACGGGAGTAGGGGCGGGTTTTACCAGCCATTCTGGAAAATAACGAGAAATTTTTTAAACCCGCTCCGGCTTACGGTACCGATGCTACCGGACATGATATGATTGGTAAAACCCGCCTCTACAGTATCAAAAACACTTGCACTACCTTTGCTCTTGGACATGATATTACGCAAAGATCAACTTTTTTTGAATAAAATAGATTGGAGTAAATCTATTAGCTGTTTGGTGCGATAGCGCACTCCTTTATCGTTCATGTGATAGCTTGTATCATAGAACATAGATTTATCGTACATAAAATCTCGATAATTCCCTAAAAGAGGCACTTTAATCGTTTGATAAAAATCATTGATGCTTTGAAAAAACTCTTTAGCCTGCGGTTCCTGATAAGCTTCAAACCAGAAGGTATTGGGCCACGTTGCTATTACGTTAATATTATTTTTTAGACTCCAATCTACGAAATTTTTGATAGCTTTCATGCCATAACTTGACTTGATATAGCCTTCGAGTTCCTTTGGTTGTAACTCCTCAAGCGCCTTAAATTCTTTTTGCGTCATAGTTGATGCACGATTTCCAGTGTCATCGCCATATTGATTCAGGTTTTCGGATTTATAATGAGACTTCCATTGCTTAGGAGTTCCCAATTTAGCTAAGATACCATCTTGCACGCGAGTCATAGAGACGCCAGTGATGAAACGAATTTGATCTATCCAATTAAGGGATTTTAAATACTCCAAGTCTCTGGCTAACACATAGTCAATTAACGCGCCATTTAATTTACCATCGTCTGTGTAAAATTCATATTCGAGCGGGAGGAGAACTGTATCTCCAGGCTGAATTAAGGAACGAGAGCGATTTAAGATGTAATCAATACCTAATCCAGCATAAGTTGCTGCATTAACGCAGGGAAAATTTGCTTCTTCGCGGACGATCTTACAGCTAATACCAAATAGAGCATTTGAGCCAGCCACCACGACTAACTTTGGTGTTTTGCTCGAGTCAGCAATTCTAGTTTTAATCGTATACAGCTCGTAAGTCCAACGGGAACTCTCAGTTGGCGCGCCGATTTGGTAGAAAACTGCTAGGAGGAAAATCAGAATGCTCAATAATATTCCAGATAAAATTGAGGATAAATATTTAGATGTTTTCATATGCTCAAAAGTCAAAGTACAAAAACTTCGTTTCTGGTGCTTCTAAGACAATTTTGACGCAAATAAACATCAAAATCCCAAATAGAATGCCGAGCAATTGGTTGGGTTGCCATTGGAACTTTTGCCAAAGGCGATCGCTCCAATTTGAAGCCGTTTGTTTTGTCGGTTTGTCCAGCATAAATGGTTCGTATTTACTCAACCATTGTTTAGTATTCGGCAACAACCAAACAGCCAGGAGTAACAATAAAAATAGTCTTTTTCTTTCTGGCACAACCGAAGCTGACAATGATAAGCCATTAACTCCAAACATTGTTTTCAATATTGCCAGAGCAGATCCCATGTTCTCAGCCCGAAAGAAAACCCACCCGACTACCACCGCGATAAAAGTGACAAAACAACTTAATGCTACACTCCACCAGTGACTTTTTTTCAGGTCGTGTCCTAAAAATTTACGCAACTCACGCCATTGATGATTAACTATTAGGTATAATCCGTGCAATCCGCCCCATAAAACAAATGTCCAACCCGCTCCATGCCAAAGACCACCTAACAGCATGGTAGTCATTAAATTGACATTGCGCCGAAATTCACCTTGACGATTACCACCCATAGGAATGTAGATATAATCCCTTAAAAAGTTAGAAAGCGTGATGTGCCAACGACGCCAAAAGTCACTGATATTGACAGCTTTGTAAGGCGAGTCAAAGTTGAGCGGTAGCTTAATGCCGAACATTCTGGCTGTGCCAATTGCCATTTCAGAGTAGCCGCAAAAATCGAAGTAAAGCTGAAACGTGTAAGCTAAGGCTCCACTCCAAGCATCATAAAATGTCAGAGGTGTTCCTTGCAGTGCAGCACTAAACACTGGGTAAGCATAGGCAAACATCTGATCGGCAATCAAAACTTTTTTGGATAAACCTATAATAAAAATCGTTAACCCCACTGCTAAATCTTCTTGGTTAAGTCGATAAATCGATGGATTGGCTAGCTGAGGCATCATTTCTTGGTAACGTACAATTGGCCCAGCAAAAATTTTGGGGAAAAAGCTAACGAATAAACAGTAGTCGAGAAAGTTATTTTCTGGTATCTTTCCTTGGAAAGCATCGACTAGATAAGTAATTTGCTGAAAAGTAAAAAATGATATACCTAATGGTAATATAATTTTAGTTAAATTAAAATTCGTTCCTGCCAAATCGTTAAGAGTAGAAATAAAGAAGTTAGCATATTTAAAATAACCGAGTAGAGCTAAATTGACAGTAATACCTAGAATTAACAGCAACTTTTTACTAACGGGTATCCGGAGAGTTTTACTTAAGCCATAGCCCAACAAGTAGTTAAATATAATCGAGAAAATTAACAGTAATAATAGTAAGGGGTTCCACCAACTGTAGAAAAAAAACGAAGCAGCCACTAAAGCAGCGATCGCTAGACGATGATATCCTAGCCTACCAAGGGTAAAAAAGATTGCCAGAGTAACCGGCAGAAACATGAAAATAAATTCTGGCGAATTAAACAGCATATTAATATGTCCGCTAAGACTAAACTCTAGAAAAACTGATGAGATATTTTTGCTCGCTCTAATAGATGTACTCAAGGCATCATTTACAGTCAAACTCTGCCTTGGCGAACAATTATAGCAAATAAAAAAAGAACTGCAACAGGTGAATGAGTTAAAAAACTATTAGGCTATGGTATGACCTCGTGGAAAACAGAGTCACAATGAAGTTGAGTGATATGCCTCGGGCACGCACTCGCGATCGCACCCTTGCACAAACCCAAACACCATCCCCATCCCTACCATCCACTAACATAGAAACATCCCCAATGGCTCCCCAGTAGGTAAAAAGCCATGTCAGAAACCACCATAACTGCACCAGATATCCAACTCCCGCCCACCCAGGCAGAACTTCCCTATGATGATGGTGTGCCGATGGAAAGCGCAAGACATAAAGCACAAATGGATTTGCTGGTTGATGCCTTAATCCCTTGGTTAGAACAAAGGGAGGATGGGTATGTAGGCGGCAATATGTTCGTCTACTACAGTCTGGCACAAGTGCGAAACAAAGACTTTAAAGGGCCAGATTTTTTTGCAGTATTGGGAGTTCCCAAAGGCGAACGCAGAAGTTGGGTGGTGTGGGAAGAAGGTAAAGCACCGGATGTAGTCATTGAGTTGCTTTCTGAGAGTACAGCCCCAGCCGACAAAAATGAGAAAAAACTGATTTATCAAAATCAAATGCGCGTGCCAGAATATTTCTGGTATGACCCCTTTAACCCAGATGATTGGGCGGGTTTTTCGCTTCAACAAAGCGCTTACCAACGCTTGATTCCCAACGAAGGGAATCAATTGATTAGTCAATCTTTAGGACTAGCATTGCAGCTTTGGCAAGGAAACTATAAAGGCATTGATGCGACTTGGTTACGCTGGGCGACTTTAGAGGGAGAATTACTACCAACGCCTGAAGAACAACAACGACAACGAGCAGAGCAGGCAGAATCGCAGTTGCGACAAACTGCACGCAACTTACTTGAGGTAGGGATGACAGTAGAGCAGATAGCTACGATAACAGGTATGGATGCATCTGAAATAGAACAATGGATGCAAAATTCTGAATCGTGATAACTTCTCGGCGATCGTAAGCGATATGCCTCCCTTCCGCTGCGCGATCGCATCCCTCAAAAGCTGATATGCGATCGCGAAAAATAGGCTCAGCTTGACGTTAATCTGTGGCGACAACCCCGTCGTTAGTATCGATTTACCCGTTGTTACTCCACCAGAAGCTGTCGTTACTAACGTTGAAGCTGTCGTTACCAACGTTGAAGCTGTCGTTACCAACGTTGAAGCTGTCGTTACCAACGTTGAAGCTGTCGTTACTAACGTTGAAGCTGTCGTTACTAACGTTGAAGCTGTCGTTACCAACGCTTAAACTGTCGTTACCAACGCTTAAACTTTCGTTACGATCGGAGCCATTGTCGCGGAATGCAGCCCTATGAGGTACACCTTCGAATGCAATAGCGGCTGCCATTTTTGCTGCCGCTATTGCATTCAAGCCAAAAGGCTGTACCTGACTCACTGGCAATCCGGTGTATCGCGATCGCATCTATCCAGTAGAGACACTTAAGCGGAATCACCAGGGTTACGCGAAAATCTTAGCCAAAAAAAGACAATTATTTGCGAATTCTGCCGATCCAGAAACTCACTTCAGTAAGCCAAGCTAGCTTTAGAATCTTTTGAAAATCTTACATCTATGGCTCGTAAAAAACGTACATCTCGCGTTTTAGAAAAAGCTGAGTTAAGATCTGCTGGACTGAAGGCGATCGATCCAACTCTGGATTTTGGGGATGCTCGCACCCTGAACAACTTGACACAACTAATCGAACAGTTACGCACCAAGATTGATGCCTATAACACGGCTTTATCCGTGATTGATTCTTCCCAAACCGAAATAGAAGAATTAGAAAAAAGCTTAGGCGCTCTGTCTGAAAAGATGCTGATTGGGGTGGCTTTTAAGTACGGCAAAGACAGCCGCGAATATGAGATGGCGGGGGGTGTTCGCAAAAGCGATCGCATTCGCAGAAGCCGGATGAGTCGCTTAAAAGCTGGCGCCCTTGAACCATCCGGTGAGAAAGTTAAAACCGCGTAGGAGCATCAATCCTAGAGAATTCGCCTGGATAACATCGAAATATCCGCTGCGGGTTACCCAACCAATGAAAAGCCATCTTTTAGCGGAAATTGGGTAATATTCGGTTCCACTAATTGGTGAGCAACATAGTCCATCACCACAGGCTGCATGAAGAAAAGTGCAGCCTTTTTTTCAATTAAAGAGCGCTCTTGGAGAGATTCCAGCCCCTCTAATAGTTTTTGGGGTGACATCGACGGCGATATCCGATCTCGCAGTTCTGAAAATGAAACTGGTTTGCGATTAAGTGCCAGCAATTTAATAATTTCCTTTTCTCCATCTTACAACCGCTTAAATTGCCGATCTAAAATCTGCCTAATTTCGCCAAAAACAGCGATATTTTGGTTGATAAATTCATAAATACTCCCATCAAACAATTTTTTAATCGTGTTATAAACTATCTTTAATGCCAATGGATTGCCTGCATAAAAATCAACGAGCTTGCTCGACTCAGTTGACTCACCAAAGATTTGTCGTACTTCTGTTACCTGCAAGCCTTTCAATTGCCAGACGCGAACGGGTGATGTTTCTCCTTCTAGTAGCGCAATATCTTTAGGTTTCTCCCGACTGGTAATTATTAAGCAGCTTTGATGAATCGTTTCTCCCACTTGTCTGAGGAGTTGACCGTAACCTTCATATCTTTGGCGATAATACCCGACACCATAGTCGCACTCTTGCAGAATTGTCTCGAAATTATCTAATACTAGCAGACACCGAGAACTTCGTAAATAATGCATGAGTCGCGCAATTTTACCCTCTATAGTTTCTGGTAAATTAATTTTCGTATCCGCAGCTAAAAATTGGAGCAATTCCGCTAGCATATCTTGGACAGGAGGAGCATTGCCTAGACTTCGCCAGATCGCAAAATCGAATTGCTCCTGTATCTGTTCTGCAAGCTTCACCGACAGACAAGTTTTTCCCATTCCACCCATACCTAATAGCGTCACCAGTCGGCAGCGTTCTTCGAGTATCCAGTGCTTCAAATTTGCCAATTCTTCAGTGCGTCCGTAGAAAACAGAAATATCAGGAGTCTCGTGCCAATCAATGCGATCCCCCCTATTCCCCCCTTGATAAGGGGGATTCATATTCCCCCCTTGATAAGGGGGGCTAGGGGGGATCGCATTTTGGATTGGGTGCTGATAATCATTTGGCTCCAATTGAAGCTTAAAAGCCCGGAAGCAGCGATTGAGAGTTTGCTTATCAACTCTAATTTTGCAACTAAATACCTTCATCAAGGTATCTGGATCTAAACCAGTGCGATAACTTAAAGCTTCCAGGGTATAACGTTTGTCACAGTTTTCGCAACTTTCGGCTTCGTATTTGGCTGCCATGAGTTTATCAAATCCTTGAGTTGTCAGAATTACACCGCGCTTGCGTGTTTGTTTTTGTGACTTCATCAAAAGTATCTCAGTTTAGTAAATATATTTGCCCACCAGGTAAAATTAGCTGCCTATAATGTGTAGGACATATGCACGCCCGACTCCATAGACTACTTGCAAAAGTTATTAGTAACTCAAGTTGCTAGTTATCTCTCTGGGAGCGGCTAATGTCAGTAAAAATCCTATATTAGCAATTAGCAACGCCCTTGTTTATAACTAGCAACTTACGTTAGTAGATATCTTTAGAGGCCAAGCGTATAAGCATAATTACAGCTAAACAAAATTTTTATAGCGATCGCTTCACCCATTATCGGTATTTTTTGCCATAAATCTCAAGTGGATTTGCGTTATCGCTCTCGCAGCTACAATCAACCTTAAGTAGAAACAGATATGACTTACCCATGACGAGCCTAGAAATCGAGTTTCTGCCTATATCTCTAGTTTTCTTTCCCAAGGATTTTTCAGATAAACCCGGAGCGGTGAGCTGTAGGGGCGGGTAATACCTGCTCTGGGGGTTTTTGATATTAAACCCACTTCAACAAAACTTATAAGCTGAAGGTCGTTTTGCAGATGCCGCCGCTGATTATTTTTACCTATCCTATTATATTCACAAGCAATATCTTTGATTCCGGATGCGATCCCAAATATTGATGATTTTTTTATTCCCAATTCTTTGGTTGCCGACCCTGAGGAATTTTTCCGATTTTAAGCAAACTTATCCCGCGTCCTCCCTCAAGTTTTTATTGGCTGAAATACTGATGGTTAATTGCTTGACAATAAATTATTAAGTTCGTTCTTAAGTTACTAAACTTCGGTGGTTTAGACCAAGGGTGAAGAGACAAACTATAAGACATGTGCAGCAAGCACATTAACAAACCTTAGATTTGGAGAAAAGACAATGACTATTACTACCTACAAAGAAGACATTCTTCCCGAAATCAAGTACGAGGTTGAATTAGCGCAATTAGCGCAATTGGGGCAATCGCCGATGGAAATGGCGATGGACATGGAGGTTCATGAAGCCGAAGCAGCCGCTGCTGTAGATGTGGCTGGATGTCTTTCATTAATTGGTCCTATTCAGCTGTGCTATGACGTCAATGTCAGCGTGCCAAAAGCTTTCGTCGCTCTCAAGGTTTTTGGCGCTACAGTCTTATCAGGTGAGATCAGCCCAGCGAAACCATGTATTTCATTCAAAGGAAGCGCCGGTGTTGCCAAGTTTGATTTAGCTGTATGTTTGAAGCTGGCTCAGAAGAAAATTACGTTGTCAGGCAAAGCTTGCGTAGTCTTTGGCGGCTGCAAGAGCTTTAATATCACGATCTTCTCCTGGTAATAACTCAAGTTGCTAGTTATCTCTCTGGGAGCGGCTAATGTCAGTAAAAATCCTATATTAGCAATTAGCAATTAGCAATTAGCAACGCCCTTGTTTATAACTAGCAACTTGCGTTAATAGCACGCTGCAGGCTTTGCACTGGTGAGTGTAAAACCGGATGAGTCAAGAGCGCGATCGCCACCATTAGCTACTCGGTTTTGGGATTGGCTCAAGAGCGCTCTCTGTGCGTAGCAGGTACCGCGATCGCTTGTCTGAACTCAAATTCTCTTGCAGAGTGCGAGAGCTTCGCTAAGGGTGTGCATATCGCTCCCCTCCCCTCTTCCTTCGCGCCCTACTCTTCGAGAAGACGCGCTGCGCGAATCGCTTCGCTAACGGTGAGAAACCGGGTTTCTTTAAGAAACCCGGTTTCTCATGTCATTTTCAACTATCTGAATATATTCTTCCCAATTTGCTTTTACCCAGCTATCTGTAGGAATTTTACTTTGTAAGTTAATCATTGTTCTTCACCTCTATTTAATAAAAAATGGCTAATAGCCTTTCTAAAATTAGCTATTAGCCATTAGCAATTAGCAATTAGCCAACAACAAAATTCACCAATTTCCCCGGTACAACAATCGCTTTTTTAACTGTTTTACCCTCAAGATTGCGTTGCGCGGGTTCAGATTCGCGGGCGTATTTTTCCAACCCATCTTTATCCAAACTTGCTGGCGCTTGAATCGTACCGCGAGTTTTGCCGTTAATTTGAATCACCAACGTAATTTCATCCACAACTAAAGCAGATTCATCACATTGAGGCCAAGGTTGTTTGTGAACCGATTCGCTATTCCCAATCCTTTGCCACAATTCCTCGGCAATATGAGGCGCAAAAGGCGACAACATAATAACCAAAGTGTTGATTCCTTCTACATAAACTGGCGAATATTTACAAGTTGCATCGGTGATAGCGTTGCTCAATTTCATCAATTCCGATACAGCAGTATTGAATTGATATTCGCCTTCCAAATCTTCTGTCACCGCTTTAATGGCGCTATGAATTGCCCGCCGCAAGTCTTTTTCATCTTTGGTCAATTGTGCTTGACTGCTGACGACTGAAGACTCGCGAGAAGCGAACTCTGTCACCAAACGCCAGACGCGATTTAAGAAGCGGAATTGCCCTTCAACATCCGCATCATCCCATTCCAAATCTTTTTCCGGGGGTGCTTTAAAGAGGATGAACATCCGCGCCGTATCAGCACCATATTTCCCAATCACATCTCCCGGTGCAACCCCGTTATATTTGGATTTGGACATCTTTTCGTACACCACTTCCAAAGTATCTCCAGTTTCCGGATCTACGGGGTTAGCTGGATCTGCAACTTGCGTGGGAATGACGTATTTCCCGGTGCGACGGTTTTTGTATGTTTTCCCCTGTACCATCCCTTGAGTTAAGAGACGGGAGAAAGGTTCATCGAAGTCGATCAGATTTCTGTCGCGCAATACTTTGGTAAAGAATCGAGAATAAAGCAAGTGCAAAATTGCATGTTCGATTCCACCTACATATTGATCCACAGGCATCCAATCATTTGTTTTAGCAGAATCGAACACCTGTTGCTCGTTCTTCGCATCCGGATAGCGCAAGAAATACCACGATGAATCGATAAACGTATCCATCGTATCGGTTTCTCGTTTCCCAGGCGTGCCGCAAGTTGGACAAGGCACATTTATCCAATCTTCCAACTTAGCCAACGGCGATGCACCGCGACCGCTAAATTCGACATTTTCCGGCAATACAACTGGCAAATCTGCTTCCGGTACTGGCACTATGCCGCAATTAGGACAGTGAATAACTGGAATAGGCGCACCCCAATAACGCTGACGAGAAATCAACCAATCTCGCAGGCGATATTGGATGCGCGCTTTGCCATATCCTTGCTTTTCGGCATATTCAATAATCGCCTGTTTTCCTTCAGTCGAATTCATGCCATCAAAGCTACCGGAATTAATCATAATTCCCGGTTCTGTATACGCCTCTTTCAACTCTTGTTCTTGTGGTGTAGGCGTCCCGCCTGCAACTGGGGGATAAATTACCACTTGAATTGGCAATTGCTTTTCCTTGGCAAATTTGAAATCTCGCGCGTCGTGTGCAGGGACACCCATTACCGCACCCGTACCATATTCGTACAAGACATAATCGGCAATCCAAATCGGCACTTCTTCCCCAGTAAACGGATTAATTGCCTTTCCGCCTGTGGGGATACCGCGTTTGGGTTTATCTTCCGCCGTCCGTTCTAATTCGCTTTGGTTGGATACTTCTTTAATGAAACTTTCAACCGCTGCTTTTTGTTCCGATGCGGTAACGTTTGGCGTCAAAGGATGTTCTGGCGCGAGTACCACATAGGTAACGCCATAAACCGTATCGGGACGGGTGGTAAATACGGCAATTTTTTCATCCATCCCGACGATGGGAAATTCCAAATATGCGCCGACAGATTTTCCGATCCAGTTAGCCTGCATTAACTTTACTCGTTCGGGCCAACCTGTCAACTTATCCAAATCGTTGAGCAATTCTTCGGCATATTCGGTAATTTTGAAGAACCATTGTTTGAGCAATTTACGCTCAACTATTGCCCCGGATCGCCAAGAACGACCTTCGCTATCGACTTGTTCGTTTGCTAATACGGTTTGGTCGATGGGGTCCCAATTAACCGCAGCTTCTTTTTGATAAGCTAATCCTGCTTGGAGGAATTGCAAAAATATCCACTGCGTCCATTTGTAATAATCTGGCGAACAGGTAGCAACTTCCTTGTTCCAATCGTAGGAAAGACCCAATTGTTGCAATTGCGATCGCATCTGGTCGATATTGCTATATGTCCACTTCGCCGGGTGTATTCCCCTCTCAATCGCGGCGTTTTCGGCGGGAAGTCCAAACGCATCCCATCCCATCGGGTGAAGTACCCGATATCCCTGCATCCGCTTGACTCTAGCGATTACATCCGTAATCGTATAGTTGCGGACATGTCCCATGTGCAGGTTTCCCGATGGATAGGGGAACATCGACAGCGCGTAGAATTTGGGCTTGTCGCTCTCTGTAGGGGTCTGATCTATACTTTGTTTGGCCCAAGTTTTTTGCCAATGCGCCTCTATCTCGGCGGGGTTGTAACGGGACTCCACGGCTATACTCATATTGGTTTCGGTATCGGATCGCGTCTGTTTGTGTATTTTGACATATCCGGTGGGCTTGGGATGTTGGGCGGATCGTTGGCGTATGTGCGATCGCCTCTATACTACTTATTGTATTATGATGAGATGCGAGCGCCACCGATAGCAAAGGTTAAACTTTTTTCCCAACGAACAGATCGACTCGTTTTTTCCCGACTGTAGCTTACTTGGTTTCTTTTTTAATCTTTTAAAAAAATCAATATATATTTAAAATTTTATCAAAATTTCACCGAAGAATCATCGTTAAATCGTTAAAAAGACTGCTTTTATTAAGTTGAGAGTGCTGATATATACGACCGCCTTTGCCAGAACAACCTCGACGTTGTGCGATTGCGCCAGAAAATAAAGAGCCTGCTTTCCATCAGGTTTTTCAGCTACTTTGCCCTCTGGATCGCCTTTCAAGGTGTAGGGGCGGGTTTTGCATGTTCTCCTGCATAGTAGACAACTACTTTGAACTGCTCCTCGTGAGGAACGTAAAATACCCTGTCTCCTTTTGTTACTTCATATTCCCATGCCCCTTTGTAAACTTTTCCCCTTAAAGGGAAAACACGACCTGGCTGTCTGGTTGTAGGGGCGGTAGATAAATCTTCGTAGCAACGACGACAGTTTTCAGGACAGCGCAACACCAGAGCTTCCCAATCACGGTTGACCCTACGATTTTTGGCTACTACTAGCCAGGTGGTTGTGATATCAGATACGCATGGAGCCGTCAGTTTTACTTCTGGCGGCTCCACATATCCTGCGATTGAGTCGTTTGGGCAATTCTCTGACATATCAAGGCTCAGCAGCACTTACAGCATCTGGTTGAGTCAATGGTACTTCATCAAACCGATCGCTAAAGGCTGCTGCAATTTCAGAGCTAACGAGCGCTATAGCACTCTCATGCCACTCATGGATGATATCGTCGAGTTGATCCCATATAAGATTAGAGGAATCAGCCAAGCGATAAGCCTCGCTAACCTCTGCGATCAAGTCTTGAAGCTCATCAGAGTCAAATACTCTAAGCCATCCATAAGGATGCTCAGAGCCGATCTTCTGCCCAAGTAACAAACGAAAAGCGACGTTTAATACCTCAAAAACAGTTCTACTCTGTCTTGCTGCCTTAACGAGAAAAGTCACTTCCTCACGGCGCAGCAAAGCGAACGATTGATCGTTGCGAGTAATTGTGACTGGATGCTCTAAAGCTTTGTCTAGAACTCGTCCAGGCTGCCGATTCAACTCAGTAGCTGTAATTAGCTCATCTGAGTAGGCATTATTCCAAGTGGCATACATAGGTTCTGCGTTTCTTGGAAACGCCAAATCAATAATATGAATAATGTAACTACGTACTATTATACGTAATTTATTTGAGATGTCAATAGGACAGGACTTACGCGCATATTCCCGGTTTCTAGGAAAAATCATTGGTTTTGCAACCAGAGATCGAGGTCGAAACCGGGTTTCTGTGAATCTTCGACTTGCAGCTAGAGATCGCAGCTTGAAACCCGGTGTCTAGGTCTTCGTTAAGGCTGAGTCTGGTAACGAGGAATGCTCACCCGATAACTATGCTGGCTGACTGCTGCGATCGCTCAGTCATAATTCATCGGACTTACGCAACAACACTAAATATGGTGTAATGGTGCGTTAGCGATCGGGTAACGCACCCTACATATAGAAAATTTGCGTAAGCCCTAATTCATCCAAGACTTTACACACCTTTCCAATTTACTTTCTAGTTTTAGTCCCCTTACGGGTAATTCTGAATAGAAATCTTCGAGGACTGCCATTTCCTCTAGGTCATCTTTATAAGTTTCCATCCCCGTGAGGGGAAGATTTAGAAGCAGATTCGGATATTGGAAATATCTGAAACGGTCACTTTTTTTGTTAATAAGTTTCCATCCCCTTACGGGGAATAAGCAATTATAAGTCTGCTTTTTTAACACCGTTCGCAGCCGGATTCAGAGGGAAATATCTGAAACGGTCGCTTTTTTTGTTAATAAAGTCAGAGTTAATTTCTGAACTCTATTAATTTCAAACGCTTACGTTGTAAGCTGTCTGAGGTGGTTAGCAAATTTGTGCAATTTGCCAGATTATAGCAACCGCTTCAGATATATTAATTAAAATTGTACTGGAGATGGCTGAAATCGTCTAGCTAACAAATGTTCAAAGTTTTTGTTTACGGCACTCTCAAACCTGGGGAAATAAATTATCAACGGTTTTGTGCGGGTAAAGTCGTGGAGGAGAAAAGAGCGATCGCCCAAGGTCATCTATTTGCTTTACCATTCGGCTACCCGGCGATGACCCCAGGCGATGGACGAGTTCAAGGATATGTGCTGACTTTTGCTGACCCAGAAGTTCTAGACGCCCTCGATCGGTTAGAAGATTACCATCGGGAGCGTCCCCCGGAACAGAATGAGTATAATCGGCAACTTATAGAAACATTTAACTTATCTGACGAACCCTTAGAAACCGCTTGGGTTTACTTAATGAGTCCCCATCTGGTTCGCAGCTATGGAGGTATATTTTTACCCTCTGGATGGTGGAGTAATTGCGGAGATTCTGCTTAGTGTAGCTCCTGATTGTGGCTGGGATGGGTGCTGGTATGAGGCAAAGACTTGACGGGGGAGGCAACCGCAGCTTTGGGAATATAGACCAGCGGTTCGTTCAAAGCGACCATCAGGGGTTCGGAAGTTGGGGTGGGAGATTGGGCTAGCTGGGGCGAGAATGAATTGCGACCGGGTAAAACAGTTGCCAAAGCGCCGACGAACAGGGCAGCGATCGCGACTCCACCCCATCGCAACGCGCGGGTTGGACGGCGGCGGTCAAGTTTAGCAAACACTGCATCTACCGTTTGTTGGACAGGCACTGCTGACGGCGCTGACATTGTGGTTAGCCCTTGGCGCAATTTCAGCAGCCGATTATACAGGTGCTGTACTTGCGGGTCGGTATCGAGCCATTCCTGGACTTGGCGGCGTTCTGCGGCTGTTACCTCGCCATCCAGGTAGGCACTGAGTAACTCAAAGCGATCGCGTTTTTGCATATCCAGGGTTCCTAAAGGGGAATTTTCCACCTTTGGAGATGGTAAATCTTCAAAAGAATGGGATGACAGATTTTGGTGGTAGTCAAACTCAGGGGTCATTTTAAATCACTTCCAAGTCAGACAAATAAAACACAGCGGTTGCCTGCGCTCTAGTCTACTACGGATCTTAAAATTCTACTACCGATCTTAGGTAACAAGAAAGTCCTTTGCTTCTAGCAGTTGACAGATTTCCATCAGGCAGTTGCCAAAATGGATGTCAAGAGAATTTTAACGATCGTCCAGATATTTTTGCAACTGGGACTGGAGTCTAGACCTTGCTCTAGCGATTCTAGATTTAACCGTTCCCAAGGAAACGCCGGTAATTTCGGCAATTTCCTCGTAGGCCATGCCTTCGATTTCCCTTAATACAATTGTAGTGCGAAACGCTTCGGGCAACTCGGCGATCGCTTGGTGCAATTGCTCGTAGAACTCGCGGGTGGTCAGGTCATCAAAGGGTCCGGGATCGTCCGTAGCAATTTCCCAGTCCATATCGCCATCCTCTAGGGTTCTGCGGGCATCTAACGACAGGGGTGGAGACACGCGCTTGCGCTTGCGTAACTCATCGTAGAACAAATTCGTCGCGATGCGGCCCAGCCAACCCCGGAACTTGACCGGCTCTTGCAAGCGTTTGATATTGCGATACACTCGAATCCACACTTCTTGGGCTAGATCGGCGCGGTCTTGCCAATCGGGGGCCAAGTGATACAATAGGCGGTCAACGTGGGACCCATAGCGACGCATCAGTTCGGCAAAAGCCATGCGATCGGGACGCAGTCCAGATTGACAGCGTAAAACTAAATCGTGGTTGGGGAGGTTTTCAGGTGTGGGCACTTGCCTGTTATGAACCCTTACCTCAACGGTAGAGCAGGATATAGGAATTGACTGAGTCATGGGCAACTATTGGCTCTACAAGTTTCATTGCCAATGACGCTGCCCCATTTTGAGAAGTTCCCCTAATTTGTCTTACGAGTCAAGCCTCGTAGGGTAGGGAACCCGCTGGTTACTACAGGAGCGAGGGGACATTTCCGGAAACAGCGACCAAAAATCCGCCAAAATTCGGAATAATTGCTCAATCTTGTGGTTTTACAATCCCTAACACACCCAAAAAAATATCGCAGGTAACGGCTATGTTAAAAAATGACTTTCTCCGCCGCAGCTTGGTGCTGTTCTGTGCTGGTGCTGGTATTCTCTTAATTTTGGCGCAGTGGCGGACGGTTGCTTCCACGACTGCAACTGCTGTTGATTCATTGTTAGCGCCGTCACTTGCGCCTGTTCCCCCGCCTGCTAGAGTGAATGGGTTGCATTTGAGGGTGGATTTAAGCTTACGGCGCGTCTCTCTATATCGAAGCGATCGCAAGTTAGCCAGCTACCCCATAGCAGTTGGTCAGCGGGGATGGGAAACGCCTCTCGGTGCTTACCAAGTGATTGAAATGCAAAGATACCCGGTTTGGCGTCATCCCCTTACCAACGAGATCGTACCCCAAGGACGAGATAATCCTTTAGGCAGTCGCTGGATCGGTTTTTGGGATGACGGACGCCATCACATCGGGTTTCACGGTACTCCTGAAGCTAATTTAGTCGGGCAACCTGTTTCCCACGGTTGTTTGAGAATGCGAAATTCAGATATCCAAGCGTTATACGAGCAAGTTTCTCCTGGTACGCCAGTCATTGTCGAGGACTAGGCTACCGTTGAGCCAATCCGCTTCAGTATCACCAAAGTTATATCATCAAACACCTTTTGTTCTCCAATAAATTGCCGCAAGTCAGAGATCGCTGCTTGCTTGATTTCTTCAGCCGATAAATGCCAATTCATAGAAACCACATCAGTGAGTCTTTCCAACCCATAGAATTTTTTATTGATGTCTTCGGCTTCAGGTATGCCATCGGTGTAAAGCACGACCCCATCCCCCGGTGCTAACTCGACTATTTTATGGCTAATAAAATCATAAATTTCTGACTCCAACCCGATGGGAAACCCTAAATCCATCGTTTCAATCCGCTCTATTTTACCACCAGATCTGACTACAATAATTTCTTCGTGCTGACCGCTGATGCTTATTTTACCATCGGCATAATTGAGGATAGCCAGGGTTAAGTTTTTACCCGAATTCATCCGCTGGATATTTTTGTAAATGGTGCGGTTAAGGGTATCTAAAAATAGCACCGGGTCGGATTCTCGAATTTCTTTGAGAGTGCGGACGGCGGTTTGAGTCATCACCATCAAAATGCCGCTTTCGAGTCCGTGTCCGGTGACATCGCCAATGCCGATAGTCACAACTCCATCGGTGTTAAGGACATCATAATAATCACCGCCGACTTCATCGGCAGGTTCCATAAATCCGGCAATTTCTAACCCAACAATTGCGGCTAATTCCTCTGGTTTAGGCAGCACCATTTGTTGTAGTCGCTTGGCGACATCTAGTTCCGCAGAAAGGCGGATATTTTCCGAGCGAAGTTGGCGCAGATTGAGGTGGGTTCTGATGCGCGCGAGGAGTTCATCTTTAGCTATCGGTTTGGTGAGATAATCATTAGCACCAACATTTAATCCTTCCACGAGATCGCTGACTTGTGTTTTAGCCGTTAACAGCAGGATGGGCAGATCCGTGGCAGGGAAGCGATCGCGCAATTTTTGCGTCACTTCATACCCACTCATTCTTGGCATCATTACGTCAAGTACGATTATATCTGGTTGGAAACCATTTTCAATTATTTCCAAAGCTTCTTCCCCATTTGTCGCTTGGGTAATCGCATAATTTTGCAAGTATAAATGGTTGGCAAGCACTTGAAGATTAACGGGTTCATCATCAACAATCATAATTTTAAATTCACCCGGAATTGGGTTGAGATTTTTCTTCCTAGCTTTAAAATTATTTGGCTGCGTTACAGTCCCAAAAATAACTGGTTGAATTCGGCTTTTTACTTCGGCTTTAATAATCGGAATTGATGACGATATTTCAACATTGCTTTGCCAGACTGGCAAGGTAAAAGTAAACTGGGAACCGACACCAACAGTGGAAGCAACTGTTATCTCTCCACCGTGCAATTCGACTAGCTTTTTAGTAACTGCTAAACCTAAACCAGAACCCCCATATTCCCGACCTGTGGAACCATCAGCTTGTTCAAAGGATTCAAATATTCTGTCGAATTTATCGGCAGGGATACCAATTCCTGTATCGGAAATGGTGATGGCTAATTGGGAATTGGGAATTGGTAATTGTTGGTTTCCCATTACCAATTCTGCCGAGACTTCTATTGTGCCGATCTTGGTAAATTTAATCGCATTGCCAACTAAGTTGTACATAATTTGTTGCACGCGATTTTCATCGGCGTTAGCTGGGGGCAGTACTGGGATGGTGTTAATTAGCTGCAAATTTTTGTGACCAATCAAAGGGCGACTGAGGGTAAGGACTATCTCGGCGATTTCTCGCATTCCTACTGGTTTCAGTTGCAGTTCAATATTGGTGTGTCTGAGTTTGGAGAAGTCGAGAATATCGTTAACCAGGTTGGACAACCTTCTCCCACTGGAAACAATCATTGATAAATTAGAAATTGTTGCTGGGGGAAGTTGTCCGGTAACGCCGTCGATCAAAGATTCAGCAATGCCAATGATGCCATTAAGAGGTGTGCGGAGTTCGTGGGAAGTATTGGCTAAAAATTCATCTTTGAGTTGGTCTAGGTGTTTGAGGTCTTCGTTTTGCTTCTCCAATGTGGCAAAGGATTCTTGGAGTTGCCTTGCCATGCTATTGAAAGAATTTGCTAGCTTGTCGATTTCGATGATGTTGCTTTCTGCAACGCGCCGGTCTAACGATCCTACTGCAATTTCTTCAGAAGCTTGAGAAATCTTCAGGATGGGGCGGGTAATTCGACCAGAGGTGAAAATTCCAATTGCTGTTGCCGCAATAAATGCGATCGCGCACAACAAAATTGTAGTCTGATTATTCCGATTGATTTGAGCCATGAAGTCAGATTCTGGCACAACAACTACCACTAACCAATCCAAACCAAATTCGTCGCGCCAAGGTTCTGCATACACAAGCTGGCGTCCGCCTTCCAGCTGAAAGTCAAATTTTTGAGTGTTTTTAATTTGCTTAAAGTTGCCAAAATTTTTCTGCAAATGCTGAGCTGTAGCTTTAATTAAGGGGTCGCGACTATTGACAACATTGAGTCTTTGTGCTACACCTTTCGCTAGGGTGAAGGGTGTTTCGCTGCTGGAATTAGCTACTAGCAATCCATCGCGCTCTATAATAAAAATTCTGCCTGAGGGGCTAACTTTTAAGTTGTGCAGAAAATCACTGATCTGCGATAGGGTCAAATCGATACCTAAAACTCCTACAAGCTTCTTGTTATCATCGTAAACTGGATAGCTAGAAGAGATAGATAAAATCTCTTGATTGTCTCCTCCCCCTGTCCAGCGATAAATTTTACTCCACAGGGGTTTACCTGCTTTAACTGCATCTGCATACCAGGGTTCTAGGGTAAAATCATATTCCCCAGTAAAAAGCAAGTTCGTGCGGTTTCCCTTATCGTCAGTAGCATACCTGGAAAGCTTGTTACTCTGAGAGCGGTTAAAAACCTCAACTACTACCTGATTCCGGTTTTTAGAGTCAAAGGTGACTCCAATAAATTCACCTTTCTGATTTGCATAGTTAATATAGCCTACCTGAAAAACCTGGAGTTGTTTTCTGAAAACCCGCTCCATAGTGCGAAAGTCTTCTAGTTTAATTAAACCTGAATTAAGCGCATCCAAATTGATTTGATTGATCTGATGCGGAGTTTTGAGGTAATTGTTAAGGTACTGGTGAACGCGGGTTGAAGCTTCAGATTGAAGTTGGTTAACTAGCTGCTGAATTCCTCGCTGTCCGTTGCGAAAGGAAAACCAGCCCACCAGTCCGGTCGAAGCCACAATCGGAATAATGAAAGTAATAACCAAGACACTACTCAGGCGAAATTTTTCCCTAAACTTGCCTTTATTCTGGCTCGCTACTTCTTCAGACATTGTGTTTTGACTATTACTTTAGTTCATAGCCTAACACTTAGATCCGGTAATTGGTGGCTTTAGCGGAATTGAAATATTACTAATGTTTAAGGTTGTCACTGCCTTTTCCATATCAAGCAATAGTTTATTTAATGCAAGTTGCTAGTTATAAAATTGGGCGTTGCTAATGGCTAATTGCCAGCTGGCTAATTGCTAAGGGAGCATTTTTCCCGAGGGAGCCATTAGCCATTAGCCATTAGCCGCTCCCAGAGAGATAACTAGCAACTTGGGTTATTTAGTTTGTCATTATAAACCACCTGTTGCACAACAATGAGAAGAACCTGAGTGCCATTTTGAGGTAAATTTAGAATATATAGCCATTTTAAGTCGCATCAACAGGGGGTAGGGACAAGGCAGGAGAAAAACTTTGAGTTAACGACAAAATTTACTGATGCCGTGTCCCTACAATGTTATGCTGCACCCAATTGAAAACCGCTGTATATCCTTTTTGGATGTATTGCGATCGCGCGGCTCAAGTTTATCTGCAACGCTGCCAACAGACAAAAAAAATAAGTTATTAGTTATTAGTTGATCGCGAAAACTAATAACTAATAACTAACAACCGATAGCTAATAGGGAATCAGAGATCGCTGGAAGAACTCACATCGGGTTTAGCTTCAAAATTAGGGGCGTAAGCTTGAAGCAGCGAACTCACCTGTTGGATCATATCCCTTGGCATACTCTTACCAATCGGTTGACGTTCTGGGAAAATATCGGGGCGATCGAGATTGCGAGCCAGCGCCTCGCTGACTTGGTGAGCTATTAAATCAAGTAGCTCTTCTTTGGCTCGCTTGCGCTGGTAAGCTGCGCCTTCTTCCGTCGTAGCATAGAGCGGGGGAAGCCGATTGAGGGCATAAGCCGCGATGTCGCCCACATCGAGAACGTGTTCGGTGGTGGCTTCAATTTCCGCTACCCTTGCGATCGCCTCTGTCAACACCAATTCTTCCATCACGTTGATAAACTGCTTGCGCGGAACTGCGACCACTTCCCCAGTTAACAAAGCACCCATCAGCCGATCCAGAGCCATATACTCTTCAATCGAAAGCTCGCTCGCCGTGTCGCAGATCCGCGCCACCTCGGCTTCCATCGCTGGGGTGAGATAACCATCTTGCAACGCCTGTTCCACAATGTTTTCAATACTCATAATGCCTCAACCACTTCCAGACTTTGTTGCGCGAGCAACATCGCTCTGATTTTTGCTTACTTTTTGACATTCCCCGCTCTCAAGATACGGGGATTCTTAGAGAGCAGACTCACCTAAGAGCAGCAGGGTAGTCCCAAGTGCCCAAGAGGGTAAGTCTCGAAGGCAGTCGCCCATGGGGGAGACCCCCTCTGGCGGCGCTGCTTCCCAAGTTTAGGGTCCCGTGTGCCCCACGGTACGCAGTCCTAATCTAAGGATATTGACACTGGCGTTTACCTGGATAAAGACGGGAGCATGAAAGCCACCGTCTTTTAAGCGGTGGATGAAATGCGACTTTTGCAGTTTTAACTGCCGTTAGTTTTATGCTAGAATAGTTTACTTCAAGTGTAACGACGTAACGATGTTGGTATTTGAGGCAAAACTTGAGGGATTTAAAGAGCAGTATGAAAAGCTTGATGAGGCGATTCGTACTGCTCGTTTCGTTCGTAATTCTTGCCTGAGATACTGGATGGAGAACCGCGACATCGGACGTTATGAGTTGAGTGCATATTGTGCTGTCTTGGGGAAAGAATTTGCCTGGGCAGGGAAACTTAACTCTATGGCTCGTCAAGCGTCTGCTGAGAGAGCTTGGTCTGCTATTGCTCGTTTCTTTGATAACTGCAAGAAAAATAAGCCTGGGAAGAAAGGATATCCACGCTTTAAGAAAGAGCAAACACATGGTTCTGTCGAGTACAAAACCAGTGGGTGGAAGCTTTCTTCTTGTCGTAGATACATCACTTTCAGCGATGGGTTTGATGCGGGAACCTTTAAAATGTGGGTCACCCGCGACTTGCATTTCTATCAATTGAAGCAATACAAACGAGTGCGAGTAGTACGGAGATCCGATGGCTA